>JBFYPW010000098.1:0-7293 GCA_041303115.1 Flavobacterium sp. | reverse complement strand
GATTCATTAATTTATATACTTTTTATATAACTGATTAGTTACATAATATATTGGCGATTTTAATACTATCACAAATATATAAAATATTTAATAACTTAAACTTACCAAACCGTTATCTTGAACTATAATTTGCCCTGTAATCCCATTAGAAGCATCTGTTAAAAGAAAACAAGCGGTTTGAGAAACATCAACTGGATTTAAAATTCGTTTTAAAGGATGTTTCGCAATCATATTCTCTCTAATTTGATCTGAACGTAAAATTCCAGAAGCCAATGGAGAATCTATTAAAGATGGTGCAATGGCGTTGACTCTTATTTTTGGTGCGAACTCGGCAGCCAGACTTTTTACTAAACCTTCTACAGCTCCTTTAGCAGCAGCTATACTCGCGTGATAGGGCATTCCTGATTGAACGGCAACCGTGCTAAACATGACAACACTTGCGTGTTCCGATTTTTTTAAAGTTGGTAAATAGTGCTGAAATGTTTTCAAAGCGCCGAAAAAGTTTACATTTAAATCAGAATTAAAATCTTCTAAACTTAAACGATTAAACGGTTTCAAATTGATACTACCTAAACAATATACCAAACCGTCAATTGATTCAATAGTTGGTAAGTTATCCGTTAAAGCGTCTAATTGATGCCAATTTCCATTAAATTCATAAGTAGGTTCAGAACGAGAAATAACGTGACAAAAATTACCTTTTTCAGATAATTCTTTTACAATTTGTTCACCAACACCTTTACTTCCGCCAATTATTAGGTAATTCTTCATGTTTTATTTTAATTTAAATATTTTTCAAAATCGTTAATTTTTACTTTTGCTTTGATGTCAAACATTAAACTGTATAAACCAAAAAATGTTCTGTTTACATAGATAAAATGTTTAGAACCACGGTTTCCATTCATTTTACGTAGCGTTTTATCACTTGCGAATTTTTCACTTAAAGCCGCAATTTGAGCTTGAAACTCAGGTTGTGCGAAATCAAATATTTCAGCTTGAATTGGTTGTGTAAACACACTTAATAATTCGTGAAACATATCTGTAAAAAATGCTAACTCTTTAGGAGAATCTGTTGTTTTTAAAATTTCTAATTCGAATAATTTTTTTGTGAAATAGTCCATATCTTTTAAAGAATCTGGTGTAGACACTTCAAAATAAGGTACATAAAAATCATTTGGGATTTCCTTCATACAACCAAAGTCAATCGCAATTAAGTTGTCGTTTTTATCTACTAAAAAATTACCAGGATGCGGATCGGCATGAAATTTTTTCAATTGATGAATTTGATACATATAGAAATTCCATAACGTTTGCCCTACTTTATCACGTTGTTCTTGAGAGGCAATACTCGAACAAAATTCCGATAAATGAATCCCATTCATCCAATCCATTGTGATAATTTTATCTGAAGAATATTCTGGGTAATAATTTGGAAATAATAAATTATCAATTTTTTCACAATCAAGAATTACTGTCATCGATTGCGATATTTCCAATTTATAATCCGTTTCTTCAGTTAATTTATCTTCTACTTCTTGAAAATATTCATCCGAAGTTCCTTGTAAATTAAACATTCTAACCGCAATTGGTTTCACTAAAGCAATATCAGATCCAATACTTTCGCGAATACCCGGATATTGTATTTTCACAGCTAATTCTTTTCCGTTTTTAGTTGCTTTATGAACCTGTCCTATGCTTGCCGCGTTAATGGAATCTGGTGAAAAAGTATCAAATAATTCTTCAGGGTATTGTTTAAAATACGTTTTAAATGTTTTTCGTACTAAAGGTGCTGATAATGGCGGTACAGAAAATTGCGACAACGAAAACTTATCTACATAAGATTGTGGTAACAAGTTTTTTTCCATACTAAGCATTTGGGCTACTTTTAAGGCACTTCCCTTCAATTCTTTTAATCCATCATAAATATCAGATGCATTACTTTCATGTAATTTATCTTTGGTTAACGATGGATTCACGACTTTTTCGCCGTAATATTTTAAGTAATTTCCTCCAACTTTTACTCCAGTGGTAACTAATTTTGTTACGCGCTCCATCTTCCCGGTTGGAATACTATCTATTTTTTTCATTATTTTTTATTGTGTTTATGATTTTGAAAACATCCCGTTCATTTGTTCTTTCCACAAAAATTTTCCAAAATCAATAATACTTTGTGTAGGAATATTGTATGCCAAATCGAAACTCGCTTTTACTGATTTTTCAATAAATACATCGGTCTTTTCAAAATTTGGAGATTCGTCGTTCATCCAAAAATTAAAAATCGATAAAAATTGTAACCAAGATGCTTCTTGTAACACTTTATCTTGAATTTTAACTACTGTTTCTTGATCAATATTAATTGGTTTTTCCAAAATAGTTAAGGAATAATCCAAATACACTTCACGAAGTTTAGTCAACTTTCCTAAATTTTTCATTGGATTTTTATCTTCTTTCAATAAATGAATGATAAAACTTCTATTTGCCGTTGCCATTTCGAAAAAAGTAAAATAAAAAGCGGATAATTTATCGGCACTTTCATAAGATTGATATGCTTCATTTTTTTCTAATAATTCTAACGTGTAAGCAAACATGGTTACAAAATATTGTCTTTCTAAAACCTCAAATGAAGTAAAATAGTGATAAAAATCCGTTTCATCCATATTGTTTAGCTTTGCAAATTCATAAACCGAATTTGGTTTTTTTGCATTTGTTAAACAAAAATCTGTGTATGCAGAAACAATTACATCCTCAGTAATTACTTTCTTTTTTTTAGGTGCTGCCATAGTATAAATATTTTGTTTAACAAATTTACAAAAAAATTAAACAATAAAAACCATATTAACTTAAATTTATCTATTAAAGTATTGCTTTTATTTATTATTTTTGTTGAAAACAAGAATATGTCAATAGAAGTAAAAAACATAACCAAAACGTACGGAACACAAAAAGCATTAGATAACGTTAGCTTTTCTGTAAAAAAAGGAGAAATTGTAGGGTTTTTAGGTCCAAATGGTGCCGGAAAATCAACATTAATGAAAATATTGACCACATATTTAACAGCAGATGAAGGCGAAGCCAACGTAAATGGTTTTGACGTAACTTCTGCTCAAAAAAGCGTGCAACAATCAGTTGGTTATTTACCAGAACACAATCCGTTGTATTTGGATTTATATGTGCGTGAATATTTAGAATTTAGTGCTGATGTTCATAAAACAGATAAATCTCGTATTCAAGAAGTGATTGAATTGACAGGTTTAACTCCAGAATGTCACAAAAAAATTGGCGAACTTTCTAAAGGATTTCGTCAGCGTGTAGGTTTGGCTACAGCTTTACTTCACAATCCAGATGTATTGATTTTAGATGAACCAACAACAGGATTGGATCCAAATCAATTGGTGGAAATTAGAGAATTAATTAAAAATATTGGTAGAGATAAAACCGTGTTTTTATCAACACATATTATGCAAGAAGTAGAAGCTATCTGCGATAGAATTATCATTATTCACAAAGGAAAAATTGTAGAAGATGCACAACTTGCTGATTTAGGAAGCAATTTGGAAAAGGTTTTTAGAGAGAAGACGAAAGCTTAATTCATTATCAAATGCCCTGAAAACAGTTGTTCTACATTTATTATTGGTGGATTGTTTTTGAGAATCACATTCCCAGTATTTAAAATTTTTCCTGAAATAGATTGCATGGGTTTTAGAATCATATCGTTAGATCCACGTTGAAAGATTTTTATATTTTGACAAATGAAATTTTCTCCATAAAATTTACCAGTACCAAAATAGAAATTACATAATAATTCAGAAGTATTTCCTGAAATATAAAAATTAGACACGTGATTCGATTCAATTACGGTTTGTGCATTATTGATATTAAAATAGAAATCGCCAGTACCGGCTTCGTCTTCATTTAAAGCAAATAATCTCAAAATTGGAAAAGTAAGCGTTCCGTCTGAATAGATGTCTTGTTCAGTTTTACTATGAATTTCAGAAATATTTGGTGCTGTTACATAAATAGTTGCTGCCTTGAAATCTCTTGTCCAATTGCAAGTCGAATTATCTTTTATAACTAAAAAATCGCCTTGTATAGTTACTTCGATATTATCGATAATATTAGTACCCGATTGAATGATGACTTTAAAATCTGATCCTTCTTTTACCACTAAAGAAATTCCAGAATGTACTCGAATTTTATCGAAATCAGAAATAACAAATTTTTTAGTTACTGGATTTCCTGCATTTTTTATACAATCTTCTGAAATACCACAGCCTGAAAGAAATAATAGAAAAGCAAAAAGTATATATTTTTTCATCATAATCGTATTCCTAATGTTAATTCTGCCGCTTCTGCTTTTGCTTTATGGGTTTTTAAACCAATTCCTGTAAATATATTTTTATTGATGTAATATTTTAGCGTCAATCGCTGATAGATATCAATATCATATTTAAAAGGTTTGTACACATAATACCCAAATTGGGTTTCAATGGATAGTTTATTAATAAATAATTCGTGACCCACAAAAACGCCAATTCTCTTATAATCTGTCTTAGGATCAACGGGTTCTTTATTTGGAAAGGCAACAGAAGAAAATTGAATATAATCTTTCAAATATCTTGAAAAAAACACATCTGTTCCTAATTGTATGGCGCTTTTTCTATTAAATCGTTTGTCCGCATATAAACCAATGTGATAAAACTGACGCTGACCAATTCCAACTACTGGTGCTTCTGAAACTCCTGTTCGAAATGCAAAATTGTATTTAATTTTTTCTGCATACGATTTTGAATTTGGTAAACTATCTTTTATTATTTGCTTGTCTTTATCAAAATTATAATTTAATCCAAATGTAAAGGAATAACTATTTATACCGCTATTTGGTGCTTTAAATCGGGCATTCGAAAAATGGGTAAGCATAAATCCTGTTTGAAAACCTATTGGACCTAGTAGGTTTTGCTTTTGATATTGTAATAAAATGTAATTGTTATCTAAAAATTTCGAGCCAAAAGCGTTGTTTTTATTGTTAGTATCTTTATCGTATGGATTGGTTGTAACTCCAATTCCTTGGGAAATTCTGAAAAGTAAATGTCTTTTTAAAAAATAAAAATTATAATGTAACCCTATCGCATAATTTTTACCTAAATAGTTGTTTTTGAAATCGATAGCTTGAAATGAAATTCCATAATCTGGATAACCATAAACTTGTTGCCATTCTTTTTTACCTGATGATTTTTTATTTATACTCACCAAAAATCCATCTGGGTGACCAGTAGCCAAATGATTGACTTCTTGTGTGTGTTTGAAAACATTTCCGCGAAACCCTTGAACATCAATATAATAAGCGTCCGATTGATTTTGTGAAAACGAAATTCCAAAAATAAATAAAAGTAAAAATTGTTTCATAAAAATATTTAAGACAAATATAGCTTATGAGGGGCAATTGCAAAGAAAATAAAATTAAAATATTTGACTGGCAATAGCTTTTATATTTTCCGCTTTACCCATAGAGTAATAGTGAAGCACTGGTATTCCTGCTGCCACAAGTTCTTTACTTTGTTGCGTGCACCATTCAATACCTATTTGTTTTACTACATCATTATCTTTGGCTTTCACAACAGACATAATTAAATCATCTGGCAATTCGATGCTAAATCGATGTGGAATTAAATTTAATTGTTTTTTTGTAGAAATGGGTTTTAAACCTGGTATAATTGGAACTGTAATTCCAGCTGCTCGACATTTCGCAACAAAATCGAAAAATTTCTGATTGTCGAAAAACATTTGTGTGATAATATAATCTGCTCCGTTTTTAATTTTTTGCTTTAAAAAATGAATGTCGCTATCCAAACTTGGTGCTTCCATATGTTTTTCAGGATATCCTGCTACTCCGATACAAAAATCGGTTTTAGATGAATTTTGCAAATCGGCATCTAAATAAATACCGTTATTTAAATCATTAATTTGCGAAACCAATTCAGAAGCAAAAGCGTGACCTTCTTTTTCTGGCTTAAAATAAATTTCACTTTTTACCGCATCGCCACGAAGCGCCACAACGTTATTGATTCCTAAAAAATCTAAATCAATTAATAAATTCTCGGTATCTTCTTTCGTAAAACCACCACATAAAATATGCGGAATGGCGTCTACATTATATTTGTTCTGAATTCCTGCACAAATTCCAACAGTACCTGGTCGTTTTTTTACAATTTTCTTTTGCAATAACCCGTTTGGTAATTCTTTAAATTCATATTCTTCTCGATGATAGGTAACATCAATAAATGGCGGATTAAATTCCATTAACGGATCAATACTGTCAAAAATAGATTGAATATTTTGACCTTTTAAAGGTGGTAAAATTTCAAAAGAAAACAAAGGTTTTCCGTTGGCTTTTTCTATGTGCTGTGTTACTTTCATTTTTTTATGTTTTGGGTTTTAGATTTTGGGTATTAGGTAGCCTATTTACCATATACATTTTACCCAATACCTTAAATTAATCTGCAATATTTGGTGCTAACCATTTAGTTGCTGTGTCTATTGATATGTTTCTTCTTTTTGCATAATCAGCTACTTGGTCTGATTTTATTTTTCCTAAACCAAAATACTTACTTTCTGGATGAGCAAAATAATAGCCTGATACAGAAGAAGCGGGCCACATGGCCATACTTTCAGTTAATTTCACACCTATATTTTCTTCCACTTTTAAAATATCCCAAATGGTTGGCTTTTCTAAATGGTCTGGACAAGCTGGATAGCCTGGTGCTGGACGAATTCCTTTATAATTTTCTTTAATTAATTCTTGATTTGAAAGTTGTTCATCAGAAGCATATCCCCAAATTTCTTTTCGAACTTTTAAATGTAAATATTCCGCAAAAGCTTCTGCTAATCTATCACCTAAAGCTTTGACTAAAATCGAATTATAATCGTCTAATTGGTTTTCGAATTCTGTTGCTTTTTCATCCACTCCAAATCCTGTTGTTACACAAAAACAACCTATATAATCTTGAACTCCAGAATCTTTTGGTGCAATAAAATCGGCTAAAGCAATATTAGGCGCTCCTACGGTTTTTTGCGATTGTTGCCTTAATGATAAAAAGGTTTTGGGTTTTGGGTTTTGGGTTATAGGTTCTGAATATACTTCAATATCATCATCATTAACTGTGTTAGCTGGAAAAATTCCTAAAATTCCTTTAGCTGTAAACCATTTTTCAGAGACAATTTTAGCTAACATATTTTGGGCATCTTTAAACAAATCTGAGGCTTGTTCCCCTACAACCTCATCCGTTAAAATGGCTG
>JBFYPW010000097.1:0-7381 GCA_041303115.1 Flavobacterium sp. | reverse complement strand
GTACAGGTTGCAATTTTCGAATAAAACTCGTCATTTACATGTGTAATTTGTTTCCAAGATTTCTTTTTTAAATCGTACGAAAACACTTCTGTTGCCCTATTATGAGTGGTTTTAGTCACTAAAACGGAAGTTCCTGAAAAACCAACGATGCTATTTACATCAAAATCGCCATCTGTAAGTTGTGTCACTACAGGAAACATTTTCGTTAACCCAACATGATTTACTTCAAAAAGTTGTTTAGTTCCTAACACTGGCGCAATAAAATAAACTTTATTTCCTTCTTTTGCCCATACAAAGCTATCAACAGTTCCGTCCCAATTGGCAGTTAAATTCACATCAAAACCTTGAACTCTTACGATAATGTCATTTTTATCTGCTTCAAAACCATCGCGTTTCATTTGCAACCAACTCAATTCGCCTCGAGGTGAAAAGGTTGGATGTGTATCGTAACCTAAATTTTTCTCCGTAAGATTTTTTGTGGTTTTTGTCGCAACATCGTACTCGTATAAATCGGTATTTGTACTTGTTGCGTAGGCTGTTCCTGCTTTTTTCTTACATACATAAATGATTTTATTTCCATCTGGTGACCAAACATAATCTTCATCACCACCAAAAGGTTTTTGAGGTGCATCATAAGGTTCATTTGGCATAATATCAATAGGCCCAAGTACTTTTTCGTTTGGTTTACCAAGTAATCCTACAAACAAATGATTGTGCGTGCCATTATTCCAAGTATCCCAATGACGATAATCTAAACCTTCATACACTTGTGCTGATGTTTTTGTTAAACTTGGATATAAGTCGGAACCCAATATTTTTTCAACTTTTACTTGTTGCACACTTATATATTCTTGTCCGTTTGGCGAAATACTTTTATCTACAACTAAACCATCAATTTTATCTAAAGCAACCGTATTTCCGCCACCAACAGGAACAGAATAATATTTAGAAACTAGTTTATTATCTTGAATATTTGGCGTTCCAACCTTATAAATTAATAAGGTGCCGTCTTTAGAAATCCCTATTGGTGTGACTCTGCCTAATTGCCATAACTTTTCTGGCGTCATCATGTGTTGCGCATTTGAACTCATACTTAGTACACTGAAAATGAGAAAAATATATTTTTTCATACGGTTAAAATTTAAAACGAGGTTAAAAGTAGCACTTTTTTGAAAAAATATGACTATTTTCACGCTCTAAATTAAAAATGAAAAATGAAAAACAATAAACTCTTTGTATTAATTATCATTTCGTTGATTATTGGTGTTGCATTAGGTGGAATTGTGCATTATCAGTTTCCTGAAGCCATTGATGCATTCTCAAAAAATATAAAATTACTTGGAACCATTTTCATACGATTGGTTCAAATGATTATTGCACCCTTAGTGTTTTCTACTTTAGTGGTAGGAATTGCGAAAATGGGCGACATGAAAATGGTAGGACGCGTGGGTGGAAAAGCTATGGCTTGGTTTATTTCTGCTTCCTTAATTTCCTTATTATTAGGAATGGTTTTAGTGAATTTTTTCGAACCTGGAAAAGGAACCACAATTAAATTAGATGACGCTTCCAGTGCTTCTGAATTGTTAGAAAACTCAAAAGGATTTTCATTAGAAGAATTTGTAAAACATGTTATTCCAAAAAGTTTATTTGAAGCTTTAGCTACTAACGAAATCTTACAAATTGTAATTTTTTCTATTTTATTTGGTGTGGCTTTAGCGGCATTTAGTAAAAAAGAAGCGAAACCCATTCTTAAATTATTAGATTCGGTTTCGCATGTGATTTTAAAAATGGTTTCTTACATCATGTGGACGGCACCATTAGGTGTTTTAGGTGCTGTGGCAAGTGCTATAGCAAAACATGGTTTTGAAGTATTTACGCTTTATGCCAAGTATTTAGGTGCGTTTTTAGTGGGTATACTATTACTTTGGGTGATATTATTACTAGTTGGCTATCTTATTCTAGGAAAACGTTTGTTTGTATTGTTACAACGTATTAAAAGTCCTTTATTAATTGCCTTTTCTACCACAAGTTCTGAAGCTGTTTTTCCTAAAATGGTTGAAGAATTAGAACGTTTTGGGTGTCAACCAAAAATTGTGTCTTTCACATTGCCGCTGGGGTATTCTTTTAACCTTGACGGAAGTATGATGTACATGACGTTTGCCAGTATTTTTATTGCGCAAGTATATGGTATAGAAATGAGTTTACCTGAACAACTTACCATGCTTTTAGTTTTAATGCTAACTAGTAAGGGTGTTGCCGGTGTGCCTAGAGCTTCGTTAATTGTAGTAGTGGCCACTTGCGCCATGTTTGGTATTCCACCAGAAGGAATTGCTTTGATTTTGCCAATTGACCATTTTTGCGATATGGCAAGAAGTATGACGAACGTATTAGGAAACGCACTTTCAACAGCTGCAATTGATAAATGGGAATCTAAACACGAAACCACACAAGAAATCGGGAGTTAATACTAATTCTTGCTAAAAAATAAAATTGAAACCCATGAAAATCATCATAGACCTACTTGAAAAATTAAAATTAAACGTAGTATTACAAGCCCAAGAAATGGATAAAGAATTTACATGGACCCAGCTTTTTAATCCTGAATTTTACATAAACCTTGAATTAGGTGGTGTTCCTATCGGAATTTATATGGTTTTGTTTATTGTATTTGCCGAAACCGGTTTGTTTATAGGCTTTTTTCTTCCAGGTGATAGTTTGCTGTTTTTATCTGGAATTTATTGTGAAGCATTGGCGCAACCTTTAACTTTTTTACCTCAAGGGTATTCGCCCGTTTTTGTGATTGCTACATTAATTGCACTTTCAGGTATAATTGGTAATATTTTCGGCTATTGGTTTGGGTCTGTTTACGGAAAGAATTTATATCAAAAAAAGGATGGTTTTTTCTTTAAGAAAAAGTATTTAGAACACTCCGAAAGCTTCTTTCAAAAACATGGTGGAATTGCTATAGTTTTTGCAAGATTTTTACCCATTGTAAGAACTTTTGTACCTATTATTGCTGGGATTGTGCATATGAAAAAAAGTAAATTTATGTTGTATAATATATTAAGTTCTATTTTATGGTCGTTTATTTTGGTGTATGCAGGGCATTATTTATATGGCTTATTTTTAGAAAAATTTGATATTGATTTAAAACACCACATCGAAAAAATCATACTAATTTTAGTGGCTGTAACTACATTCCCTTTAGTAATGAAAGCAATTAAAGCAAGGAAACTAGGGAAAGTTGATGGGTCTGGTGATGCGTAAATATAGTTCATTTATAAAAAAATAAACTATGAAATCTCCCTTACGATAGTTCTAGTTGGGGATAACATCACCTATTTTTTGTATATTTTAATTAAGGCTTTCAATTCTAGTTTTTTTTCATAAAAAGGGTCTGTGGCGGATATGTCCTGCAAATACTCATATATCACTCTATAACTCTCTTCACTTTCTATCTTTCCGTTTTTCAATACTTGCTTAATTACGTAATGGGTAATTTTGTCTCCTGAAAGATTTTCTCCAAACTTCTCTGCAAGAAGCAACTCTAATTCTTTGATGTCTTTTTTAGATAATCCTTTTGCCCAAGCATTTATATCTCGGGAAAGTGTTTTAAGCCCTATTAAATTACTTTTAGCATATGTTTCCTGAATAACTGATTTAAATTGTTGCACAATCGGATTACCAACATTTTTATTTAAAATAAAATCAATTATCAACAAGCTTCTATCTTGAAGGTACTCTAATTCGTTCATAGCTGTATATTTGTTATTTTCATACTAAATCAAAATCCTGTGTATGGAACTAATGGACCAAAATAAAGGTTTTATGTCCCCGCTCTTGCTCGTGAACATATTCTAATTCATATCAATCTCCACCAACAAACAAAAGCTTATTGCTTTTATTAATAATCCGTTTCATTTTTAATTACACACAAACATAATAAAAAACCACCCCTTTTTATAATTTTAGTTTGTGTTTCTTTTATCCAATGTATTTGTTATTAGCAAATTTTGGAATCAACAATATCCTTAAATAGACATGTCAATTAATCTTAACAACTTTTATTTTGTCAATATTTTCAATACTTTTACAACAAATACCTGTATTACTAACCATTGAAATATAATATGCAACTGAGCTATTGGGAAATAAAAAATTGGTTCTCCAACGTGGATTTCACCATAGTGGGTAGCGGAATTGTAGGTTTACATACCGCGATTCGGTTAAGAGAACGGTTTCCAAAAGCCAAAATTATACTTTTAGAAAAAGGGGCTTTGCCACAAGGTGCCAGTACTAAAAATGCTGGTTTTGCTTGTTTTGGAAGCGTTTCCGAAATTATTGACGATTTAAAAACACACTCCGAAGAAGAAGTTATTCAGTTAATTCAAAAACGATATGCTGGTTTGCAACTGCTTCGTAACAACTTAGGTGATGCTGCCATTGATTATCAACCTTTAGGCGGTTACGAATTGTTTCTGAAAGAAGACGAAGCGTTTTATAGTGATTGCGTTTCCAAAATTCCTTTTATAAACGATATTGTTCGTCCATTATTCAAATCCGATGTGTATGCCAAAGTAACCGATAGTTTTAAATTTAAAAACACGTTTGAACATTTAATTTTTAATGCTTTTGAAGGTCAAATTGACACTGGAAATATGATGCAAGCCTTATTAAAAAAAGCCGCATTACACGATGTTATAATTCTAAACCATCAAACGGTTTCTGATTATCAAGAAACAAATAATGAGGTAGAGGTTGTAACCAATGAAGTTACTTTTAAAACCAAAAAGCTGATTTTCACTACAAATGGTTTTGCTTCCGAATTAACCAAATACGAAGTCAAACCTGCAAGAGCGCAAGTTTTAATTACAAAACCAATTGAGAATTTACACATCAAAGGCACTTTTCATTTAGACCAAGGCTATTATTACTTCCGAAATATAAATAATAGAGTACTTTTTGGTGGTGGGAGAAACTTAGATTTTGAAGGAGAAACCACTACTACATTAGAAACTACTGAAAAAATTCAAAATCGCTTGCAAGATATACTAAAAAATGTAATTTTGCCTGATACCCCTTTTGAAATTGAGCATAGTTGGAGTGGTATTATGGGTATCGGAAATTCTAAAAAGCCAATTGTAAAACAACTAAGCAACCATATCTATTGCGGCGTTAGAATGGGCGGAATGGGAGTTGCTATAGGAAGTTTAATTGGAAAAGAAGTAGCAGATTTAGTATAAAATGGCAGCAATAAAAGCAACAATAAAACCAAAAAGCACTGGAAAAAAAGGATTTTTCAGTCAAATAATGCGTTTCTTTTGGAAACTAATTATTTGGTTTAATATTATTAGTTTGTTTTTTGTAGTGCTTTATAAATTTGTTCCCGTGCCTTACACGCCACTTATGGTAATTCGGTATTTTGAAAATAAATCTGCAGGGAAAAACATTGAAACCAAACACCATTGGGTACCCATAGAAGACATTTCTAAAAACCTACAAAAAGCAGTTATTGCAAGTGAAGATGGTAGGTTTTTTGAACACAATGGCCTTGATTTTTCTGCGATGCAAAAAGCAGCAATAGGAAATTTTAAAGGCAAAAAACTAAAAGGTGGAAGTACTATTACACAACAAACTGCAAAAAATGTTTTCCTTTGGCAAGGAAGAAGTTATTTCCGAAAAGCATTAGAAGCCTATTATACCCTATTAATTGAATTAGTTTGGGGCAAGCAACGCATACTTGAAGTCTACCTAAACAGTATTGAAATGGGCGATGGTATTTATGGTGCTGAAGCCGCTACACAACATTGGTACAAAAGAGATTGCAAAAGTTTAACACGAATGCAAGCCGCCGGAATTGCTGCAATATTACCAAATCCGAGAAGATTTAGTCCAAATGGTTCTGCCTACATTAGTCGAAAACAAAGCAAAATTGCCCGCTATATTTTAATGACAAAATTAAAATATTAATAAAAAACTAATATGAAAACAGTCTTAATAACTGGTGCTGGTGGAGGAATTGGCAAACAAACTGCATTATTTTTCGCTAAAAATAACTGGACCGTTATTGCTACATTACTTCATCCTTCTGAAGGCGAAGATTTTAAAGATATTTCTACTATTTTTTGTTATGAAATGGATGTAACATCAACTGAAAGCATTGCATCAGCTACTAAAGTTATTTTGGATAATCATCCTAAAATTGATACGATTATTAATAATGCTGGAATGGGCTACAGAAGTTTTGTAGAACTATCAGAAGACAAAAAAATTGATACAATAGTAAATGTAAATTGGCTAGGGGTTGTAAAAGTGTGCCGTGCTTTTATACCAACATTTAGACAACAAAAATATGGACAATTTATAAATATTACTTCTGTTGCTGGATTGGTAAATTTGCCTCTTGGAAACTTTTATCATTCGACCAAACAAGCAGTAGAAAGTTTTTCTGAATGTATGGCATATGAACTGGTAGATTTTAATATAAGTGTAGCAACGGTTCAATTTGGCAATGCACCAACTTCGTTTCAAAAGAACGTGACCAAATGTGAAGCAACAGAAATTTTTTCTTACAATAAATTAATGGATAAAATTTCGAAATTGCTTTTGGATAAATCAGGCAAAAACGAAGATTTACCACAACAAATCGTAGAAAAATTATTTAAAATTGCCGAAAAACCAAATAAAAATTTCAGAAGATATACCATAGGTTTTGATGCCAATATCATGCGAATTTTAAGACGTGTATTGGGCTATAAAACATTTAACTATATCATTAGAAAATTTACTTTGAATAAATAAAAAAAGCCCTTCAGTAAATTCTAAAGGGCTTTTTCTATTTATATTTTTTTGATTCCCATATTATATAAAGTAAATACTTGCATATCTACATTCTCTTGAATGGTTGCTGCTACTGATTTTCCAGCTCCATGCCCTGCGTTTACTTCAATACGAATTAAAACCGGATTGTCTCCAGATTGTTTCGCTTGTAACTCGGCTGCAAACTTGAAACTGTGTGCTGGCACTACTCGGTCGTCATGATCGCCAGTAGTGACTAGGGTAGCAGGATATTTTGTTCCCGCTTTTACATTATGTACGGGCGAATACCCTTTAATGTATTCAAACATTTCGGCATTTTGGTCAGCTGTTCCATAATCGTAAGCCCAACCAGCACCAGCGGTAAACGTGTGATAACGTAACATGTCTAAAACACCTACTGCAGGTAATGCAACTTTTATTAAATCAGGTCGTTGTGTCATTACAGCTCCAACTAATAATCCACCATTTGAACCCCCTTTTATGGCTAAATAATCAGATGAGGTATAGTTTTCTTTGATTAAATAATCGGCAGCTGCAATGAAATCGTCAAATACATTTTGCT
>JBFYPW010000096.1:0-7586 GCA_041303115.1 Flavobacterium sp. | reverse complement strand
TACATTTCAAACGGTTCTTTGCCCCACCAAACGCCCCAATAATGCGAATCGCCTTGGGTTAAACTTTCTTTTCTTCCCCAACCGATAGAAGGCGAAGAAGGCCAATACAGATTTTTTTCTTTGGATAAAAGACTATCTAATGTTTGAGGAATAACTTCATGAAATACTTTTTTATAGTCGTTCCAAATTTTTGTAGAATCGGCTTGAGAATACTTAAATTGCTTTTGCCAACCCCAATTATGCCAACCTTCATCGTTTTCGTTATTACCACACCAAAGCGCAATACTTGTATGATTTTGTAAACGATTTACGTTATCAATTACTTCCTGTTTTACGTTTTTTATAAATTTTTCATCACCAGGATACATCGCGCAAGCAAACATAAAATCTTGCCAAACTAAAATTCCATTAGCAGCACAAGCATTGTAAAATTCGTCATCGGCATACACACCACCGCCCCAAACACGAAGCATATTCATATTGGCTTTTTTGGCATTTTCAACCAAAGAAAAGTATGTAGCATAGGGAACTCGTGGTAAAAAACTATCTTGCGGAATATAATTTGCACCTTTCATAAATACAGACTTCCCGTTTAATTTGAAATAAAAGCCTGTGCCAGAAGTATCTTTTTTTTGAACTAATTCAATGGTTCGAAGGCCTATTTTTAGTTCTTTGTTATCTATGATTTTACGATTTTGTTCCAATGAAAAATGAAATTCATATTGATGAGGAAATCCTAAACCATTACACCACCAGCGATTTGGATTCGAAATTTCATAATACATTTTTACTTTATTAGTTCCTTTTTTAAGATGAAATGTTTCTGATTTTTCATTAATTTTTAGTTGAATTGTTTTTACTTCCGAAACACAAATTTCAGTTGTAAATTCTAAAATTGCTTTTAGGTCATTCAATTCAACTTGACTGTATTTTATATTCTCAATTTTCGCCGAATTCCAAAATTTCAATTGCACTTTTTTCCAAATACCAGCGGTTACAAATCGTGGTCCCCAATCCCAACCAAATTGATATTGCGCTTTTCGAACAAAAACACGTTCTTTTTCAGGTAACGTATACGATAATTTTTCGGCTTCTTCCTTTCCTTTTTGAACTGCCGATTGAAATACAATTTTTAGATTATTTTTTCCTTTTTTCAGATGATTTTTTGCTGAAATTATCCATTTTCGGAACATATTATCCGCTTCTAAAACTATTTTTCCGTTCAAGTAAACAGTTGCATAAGTGTCTAAACCCTCAAATTCTAATTCGATATTTTCATTGGAAATTTCTTTTTCAGATAATGAAAAGGTGGTTTCATATTCCCAGTTTTCATTTTCAATCCATTGCAATTGTTTTTCATTGGCTCCGTAAAATGGATCCGGAATTAATTGATTTTCATGTAAATCGGTGTGAACGTTACCGGGAATAGTTGCCTTGTGTTTTTTTGTTTCGTTTTGCTTATTGAATGTCCAATTTTCTAATGACAAATTACGATAGGAAGTTTGTGCTGAAACCGAACAGCAAACTATAATCAAAATCAAAAATATTTTTTTAAACATATCAAATCATTTACGATTGCAATTTTTCCTTTAGTTGGATAATTTCATTCGGATTCGCGATTTCACTTCCATCGGTAATTGCCGATGAATGATACCAATTTGCTCCAACAATTTGATTCAATTCTGAAATATTGGTTGAACGCAATCCGCCACCTGGCATAATTTCGATGCGATTTTTGGCTTGAAAGACTAATTTTTTTAATACTTCTTTGCCTTCCATAACATTGGAAAAAGTTCCAGATGTAAGAATCGTTGAAAAGCCACAAGAAATAACAGCTTCCAAAGCTTGTTCATAATTAGAAACAGCATCAAAAGCACGATGAAATGTACACGGAAAAGGTTTTGCCAATTCAACTAAAGCTTTATTTTGTTCAATATTAATGGTTTTGTCTTCTTTCAAAATCCCAAAAACAAATCCGTTAACGCCAAGTTCCTTAATGGATTCGATTTCCGATTTCATTTGCTTAAATTCAGTTTCTGAGTAAATAAAATTTCCACCTCTTGGACGAATCATAATATATAAATCGATTATCAAATGCTCTCGAGCTTGTTGAATCATTTCAATTATTGGAGTAGTTCCACCAACCGAAATAGTAGCACATAATTCGACTCTATCCGCACCTGCTTTTTGAGCTACTATTGCAGATTCGAGATTGAAACAAGCGATTTCGAATTTTTTCATTATTTCAAAAAGTAATGGGCATCTATCAATTTGTTTCCAGTTGCATCATAAACGGCATAATTGAAACCACCTTGTATGCAATACGAACCATATTCTCCTTTTTTATTTAATGCAATAAATCCAACTTGAATGTCTTTTAATTCTTTGCCTCTTTTTTGAGTTAGTTTTACGATGCGCATTACCGCTTCTTCACAAGCTTTTTGAGGTGTTAAACCTTGTCGCATTAATTCAACTACCAAATGACAGCCTGTAATACGAATGACTTCTTCGCCATGACCGGTTGCTGTTGCTGCGCCTATTTCATTATCTACATATAATCCCGCGCCAATAATTGGAGAATCGCCTACACGACCGTGCATTTTAAATGCCATGCCGCTGGTTGTACACGCACCTGATAAATTTCCATTTGCATCTAAAGCAATCATTCCAATAGTATCATGATTTTCGATATTAGCAATGGGTTTGTATTGACTGGTTTTTAACCATTCTTTCCATTCTTTTTCAGATTCTTCAACTAATAAATTTTCTTTTTTAAAGCCTTGTGAAAGTGCAAATTGTAAGGCACCTTTTCCTACTAACATTACGTGAGGTGTTTTTTCCATAACCGCACGAGCTACAGAAATTGGATGTTTGATGTGTTCCAAACAAGCGACTGAACCAATATTTGAAAATTCATCCATAATGCAAGCATCAAGGGTTACTTTTCCATCTCTGTCGGGACGACCGCCATAACCAACGCTGCGTTCATTTGGATCACCTTCTGGAATCTTTACGCCAGCTTCTACTGCATCTAACGCTCGACCATTTTTGCTTAAAATTTCCCAAGCGGCGGCATTGGCTTCAATTCCAAATCGCCAAGTAGAAAGCACTATTGGTTTTTGTAAAGTTTTTATTTCAGCTTTATTTTCAGCATTTTCAGCCGTATTTTTGAAACTTGTAAGTGCCAATCCAGCTGTTGCTAAAGCGGTTCTCTTTAAAAATTGTCGTCTATCTGTCATAATTGTTTTATTCTGTGAAAGAAGTTTTTCTATACTTAATGTTGTTGTTTTTTAGCCAATTTTCTTGACCTTGTAAACGGGTTTTAAAATCAAGATAATTTTCTGGATTTGCGGTTCCCCATAAAACTTCAGCCAGCGCAGACATTCTTGGCATAATCATATATTCTACCTGTTCTGGAGTCAGAATGTATTCCGTCCAAACATTAGCTTGCGCGCCTAAAATATATTTTTGTTCTTCTAAATCAAGTTCTTTTGGCATTGGATTAAAATTATATACTTTTTCTAAGGATGTAAATCCGCCAATGGCTAACGGTTCGTTTTCTGGTTTTCCTTGGTAATGATCAAAGTAACAATGCGAGCCGGGAGTCATTACTACATAATGTTTTTGCTTGGCTGCTGCAATTCCGCCTTCAGTTCCTCGCCAACTCATAACAGCTGCATTTGGTGCTAATCCGCCTTCTAGTATTTCATCCCAACCAATGATTTTTCGCCCATTACTATTTACAAATTTTTCAATGCGTTGGATAAAATAACTCTGTAATTCATGCTCGTCTTTCAATCCTTTTTCTTGAATAATTTTTTGACAATGCGCACAACTTTTCCATCTAGTTTTTGGGCATTCATCACCACCAATATGAATGTATTCGGAAGGAAATAAAGCCAGTACTTCAGTAAGCACATTTTCTAAAAACGTAAAGGTTTCTTCTTTTGGGCAATATACATCATCAAAGACACCCCATTTTTTACCTACTTCAAATGGACCGCCCTTACAAGATAATTCTGGATAGGCAGCTAACGCAGCAAGTGAATGCCCAGGCATTTCGATTTCTGGAATAATTGTTACATGGCGTTGTGAAGCGTAAGCTACTACTTCTTTAATTTCTTCTTGGGTGTAAAATCCCCCATATTTTTTGTCGTCAAATTTTTGATCGTCATAACGTCCTACCATAGAGCCATTTCGCCACGCTCCAACCTCTGTTAGTTTTGGATATTTTTTGATTTCAATGCGCCAACCCTGATCTTCGGTTAAGTGCCAATGAAAGGTATTCATTTTATAATGCGCTAAATAATCAATGTATTTTTTGATGAAGGTAATAGGGAAGTAGTGTCTGCAAACATCAAGATGCATGCCACGCCATGCGTATTTTGGTGCGTCTGATATTTTTATCCAAGGAATTGCAATTTCGTTTTTTTTCTCAAACGGAACCATTTGCAATAATGTTTGAATACCATAAAAAAGTCCTTGATTAGTTAGGGCTGAAATAACTATTTCTGAATCAGATACAACTATTTCATATTGCTCTTTGTTGAAATTTGCAATTTTAGGTTCTAGTAAAACCAATTGGATGTTTTTAGAATTGTTTTTTGAAGTTATTTTTAGGTGTAATCCTGTTTGAATTTGTATTGCTTCTTTTAAATAATTAGCTTCAAATGAATTTTCATCGGCTTGAATATACGTTTTTGTAGTAATATAAAAACTACCTTTTCCTACTAAAGTGTTTTGTGGTTTTGGTATAAAATCAATATTGTTTTGAGAAAAACTCAACGAGATTAATAAAAATAATAGAAATGTATAGGTGGTTTTCATAAGTAAATATTTATGTACAGGATAAATATACAAAATAATTGCATAAAAAAAACCGCACATTGCTGTGCGGTTTTCTATTTTATAATGAATCTTTTATTTCAAAGCTTCAACTTTAGCCTTAACATCTTCTAATGAACCTTCAAAAGTTTGAACATTTACACTCTTGTTAATAGAAGTTGTAACTGTTGCTTTTGCTTTTCCATTAGTATTTGTAATTTCTACTTTAACTTTTTTATCAGCGTCTTTAGCACAGCAAGATTTTTCTCCTTCTTTTTCAATGAATTTACCATTAGCATCGTAATGAGACATACATATTTCTTTTTCTTCTGCAGAACAACCTAAAGAATCACACATTTTCGCACATTCATCTTTTGTCATAGTTGCGCATTTTGTCATATCGCATTTACCCATTTCTGAAATACTATCACCGTTAATTTTGATAATTGTGTATTTCATTTCTTTTTTAGTTCCTTCAGAATGACCTCCTAAAATTGGTGCTATTACCAATCCAATTAAACACGTTAATTTAATTAAGATGTTCATTGAAGGGCCAGAAGTATCTTTAAACGGATCACCAACCGTATCTCCAGTTACAGCTGCTTTGTGCGCATCAGAACCTTTATATGTCATTTCTCCATTGATTTCAACTCCAGCTTCGAATGATTTTTTAGCATTATCCCAAGCACCACCAGCGTTATTTTGGAATACTGCCCAAAGTACACCTGAAACGGTAACTCCTGCCATATAACCACCTAACATTTCAGCGATTAATTGATTATTTTCTGGATAAACTAATTTTCCTAAAAGTACAATTGCAATTGGGAAACCGATAGTTAAAATTCCTGGTAACATCATTTCGCGTAAAGCGGCTTTAGTTGAAATTTCCACACATTTACCATATTCTGGTTTACCTGTTCCTTCCATAATTCCTGGAATTTCTTTGAACTGACGACGTACTTCATACACCATATCCATTGCTGCTTTTCCTACAGAATTCATTGCTAATGCAGAGAATACTACAGGAATCATTCCTCCAATAAATAACATAGCTAATACTGGCGCTTTGAAAATATTAATACCGTCAATTCCTGTAAACGTTACATAGGCAGCAAATAAAGCTAACGATGTTAACGCTGCAGAAGCGATTGCGAATCCTTTTCCTGTTGCAGCAGTTGTATTACCAACTGAATCTAAAATATCTGTACGAGTACGAACCTCTTTTGGTAATTCACTCATTTCAGCAATACCACCTGCGTTATCAGAAATAGGTCCGAAAGCATCAATTGCTAATTGCATAGCTGTTGTAGCCATCATTGCAGAAGCAGCTAAAGCCACACCATAGAATCCTGCAAAAGCATACGAAGCCCAAATTGCTGCAGCAAATAAAATCACAGTTGGGAAAGTTGAAATCATACCAGTAGCTAAACCAGCGATTACGTTAGTTCCTGCACCAGTTGATGATTTTTGAACAATTGCTAATACTGGTTTTGTTCCTAATCCTGTATAATATTCAGTTACGGATGAAATAGCACCACCAACTACTAATCCTACAATTGTAGCATAGAAAACACGCATTGAAGAAATATCTTTCAATCCTTCTCCATAGAATTCCATTTTCATTGTGGTTGGTAACATATATTCAACTAAAAAGAAACAAGCAACTAAAGTTAAAAGGATAGAAACCCAGTTTCCAATATTTAATGCTTTTTGTACTTGTGCTTCTTTAGCGTCATCGCTTGAAATTTTCACTAACATTGTTCCGATGATAGAAAATAAAATTCCAAAACCAGCAATTGCCATTGGTAATAAAATAGGTCCGATTCCGCCAAAAGCGTCTTCGATTTTACCACCCATATCTTTAATTACATAATTTCCTAAAACCATAGCCGCTAAAACCGTTGCTACATAAGAACCAAATAAATCGGCACCCATACCAGCTACGTCACCTACGTTATCTCCCACATTATCAGCAATAGTTGCTGGGTTTCTTGGGTCATCTTCTGGAATTCCTGCTTCTACTTTTCCAACTAAATCCGCACCAACGTCAGCTGCTTTGGTATAAATACCACCACCAACACGTGCAAATAATGCAATAGATTCAGCACCTAAAGAGAATCCTGCTAATGTTTCCAGAACAATTGTCATTTTATCTGTTCCGTCAACACCCCAAACTCCTCCCATAAAAAATTGGAAGAAAATAATAAAGAAAGCGGTTAAACCTAATACTGCTAAACCAGCAACTCCTAATCCCATTACGGTTCCACCACCGAAAGACACTTTTAATGCTTGTGGTAAACTTGTACGAGCCGCTTGCGTAGTTCTAACATTGGTTTTTGTAGCAATTTTCATACCCATATTTCCAGCTAATGCTGAAAAGAAAGCTCCGAAAATAAATGCTACTACTATTAATATATGAGTTGTAGGAACTATAAATGAAATCCCCGCTAAAACGGCACTTGCACCAATAACGAAGAAAGTCAATAATCTATATTCGGCTTTAAGAAAAGCCAATGCTCCTTCATAGATGTAATCTGAAATTTCTTTCATTTTACCGTCACCGGCATCTTGTTTTAATACCCATGCTCGTTTCATTGCCATAAAAAGCAAACCAATAATTGCCATAACAATTGGCAAGTAAATCATAAAATTATTCATAGTTTTTTGTAAATAGTTAATTTTAATTTAATCAAGCAAAAATAAACAAAAAAGGCAATTATTCTAATCATAATTGCCTTTTTTAATAAAAATTGTTAATTTTT
>JBFYPW010000095.1:0-7696 GCA_041303115.1 Flavobacterium sp. | reverse complement strand
TCTGTACTTGAAATACCTCCGTATTTTGACACTAAATCTTTCCCTAAAACCGTTAGTAAAGTTGAGATCGCATTTCCTTCATAATTTGAGTCAGCTGTTTGTGTAGCAGTTATGTTTGCAGTTCCTACACCTGTAAAGGTAATTACCGAACCATTTATGGTGGCTACTGCTAAATTATCACTCGTATAAACAATTGGGTTCGCATTATTTGTTGTTGGAGGCACTATAGTATGAGTTCCTGTAAAATATTGTTTGGTAATAGCCGGAAAAGCTCCAAAGGTAGTAGGAGTTAATGATCTAAATGCATGTATTTCATCTATGCCTGGGGTGCCATTGGATCTAAAATAGAGTTGTAAGCTATTAAAAGATGGTGGTGTAATCGTAGGTATTTCTGCAGAAGGTGTTGGTGGATTAGAATAATTAAAATTAGCTAAATTAGGATCTATCCACATTTTTATACCACCGTTGTCATAATCAAGTCGAACAATTACTAACCTTAGAGCATTTAAAGAACTAGTCGATGAAACTGTTGTGTTTGAATTAATATCTACCAATTGCCAATTAGCGGCTGTATTTCCACCTATAACCAATTTTAAACCAGAAGTATCATAAAGGCGCAAATGGGGTGTACCACCACCTAATTGAGTGCCAAAATTTGCTAAAAATTGCAAGTATAACACGCCTGTTGTTTGTGATGGGACATCTCTTCCTGAGGAAGAAATATCATTACAAGCACCATAACAAGTAGCATCATAAGCAGCTCTAAGTCCAGTAGTTTGTAGATTTGGATAGGTCCATCCACTACTTTGAATACCTAAAAATCTATTTTGATAAGACTTTTTCCAATTAGATGTAAAACCATTTCCACCACTTTGAAAATACAAATCTTGACCTGCAGGATAATCAAATCCTTCATAAAATATAGTTTGAAAACCTGAAGGTGTAGTTTGACCATTTGCTAGAATGGAAAAAAAAGTAATATGAATAAATAATATTTTTATAAAAAATCTCATAAAATTGTAGTTATATCTTTTAAATCAAAACGTATTTAATTGTTATAGTTTATTTGTATTCGAATAAATTAATGCAAAGTTAAGGATTATTGTTTTGAAAATATTTTTTAAATATACGGCTATAAAATTACAAACCATACTTTGTTTATCTACATTATAATTTTGTTGGATTTCATCTGTAATAAGCACTCTATCGTAAATTAATACTTGGGTTATATATCGTACTGAAAAAAGTTTACAGTTTTTAATTAAATCCTAGTAGTAGTCTACGGCTCATTTTAAATCCTATTATGGGATTACAATAATAGTGTTTTTTTGAAAATAATTTTTCCATAGTTTTTCTGTTTTACTATTTTTTTTATAAACTTGATTTGGTGTTAAAAAATCCTATGCTTTGATGTGATCTTTCATTGTTATATAATTTAACCACTTTTTCTCTTTTTTACGACGAACTAATAAACTTGAATTACCTTTTATATTAAATTTAACTCTAATTTCTTCCTTGGTTAAATTCCCTTCTAAATATTGTTCAAAAATCATTTTCTTAAAATCATCTTGAAATTATTCTCTTTGAGCTGGTAATGATTGTCTTTCTTTTGATTTGATGAGTTACACTTTTATATAAACCTATTTCAGGACAAGTCAAGGGGTTCGAACCCCAGACCCTGACGATTTCATCGGAATGAACTAAACCAACTAAACCAACTGAATTAATTCCTGAATTTTGATTTTACTTTTCCAGTTTTTTATTTGTTTTTCGCTTTGAATAGCTTCACTTTGAGAATTAAATTCTTCATGATATACTAAAGTCCAATCGATAGTTGATCCAGTAAAACCTTTGCTTTTTTTGATTGTGATGAGTAATTCGTTCTGTTAAATTGGCAGTGTAATCAATATAAAATTTGTCTTTTGCAAAACTGTGGAGGATATAAACAATATAAGGCATATAAATTTAATTTTGGCGTATAAAAAAACCCCACATTTCTGTAGTATTTAATTGGTGGGCGATATAGATTTATCTTCAAATCAAATGTTAGGTTTTCTGTTTAATTTTTTAGAAAATGAATAAAAAAAAACACCTAATTTATCATTAGGTGTTTTGGTACGACTTGTGGAGATAGAAAATCTATATTCAAACTTTTTAACCAAAAAAATCTAATTTAATTTGCAATATGATGTAATATAAATGCTCCAGTTGACATTAGTAATAATGCAAAAAGATTTTGTTTAGACAAATGTTCTTTAAAAAAAATAATATTTAAAACTATTGTTGTTAGTGGACTTGCAAGGAAAAGCAGACTGGAAAGAAAGGGATCAGTTTGTTTTAAACCTAAAAAACTACACAAAAGAGCAAAGAAAATTATAATAGCCATAAAAATTATTTTGGAAAAATAATTCCTGTAATAACAAATTTTAAAATCTTCTTTTTTATATAAAATACCCAAAACAAAAGAAGTAATAAAAACAATTAGTTCTTGGTTTGATAGGATTACAAATGTTGGAATTTCTAAACTTAAATTTTTCCAATGAATAATTGAAGAAACAGAAAATGAAATTGTCATGATTAACATCAGAATATGTTGGTTTAATTTCATTTTTATAGATTTATTTTTTGTTGATTGTATGTAAAAAATAAAACCAATAATAACAAACAATACTCCAATAATTGAATATTTGAATTCTAATTTTTCTATTAATAGCAAATATAATGTCGTAAACAATATACCTAATAAATTATAAACACCCAGCCATTGCAAAGAAGCTTTTTTAATAACTGTCAACATACACAATAAACCAACAACTCCAAAAATAGAGCCTATACTCACATGAAGTAATTGAATTGTTGTTATGTTTTTAAAATATTCAAAATAAAAAGCGATTGCTAGTGAAAGTAAAGCTGTTATTGAAGCTCTATAGGATACTAAAAATAAAATTGTTGTATGCTGTAAATTTTTCTTCCAGAGTATATTATTGAAAGAAAAAAGTACAATTGATAAAAGTATAAATGCCATTATTAACCAATTATAAAATTAAAAGATACTCTTTCAAAAGCTTTAAATTTTGTTCTCCTAATTAAGTCATTTATTTTTAATTGTCCCATTTTATTTGTTATTTCGTCTTGTTCTAAATAGCTAATTTTTAATAATGTTAAGGTGAAAAATAGATTTATATAATCAAAGTAACCTATTTCTACTTTTTCAAGGTCGATGAGTTCTAAATTTTTCTTTGCAATTTTAATGGTATTGTTTTGTAAATTTACGTTGGCTAATCCAATTAAATAAATAGCGTTTGTAGTTTCGGAAGACCAAACTTCGTCTTCAAATACTTCTTCATAATATTGTGTTAATAATTTTTCTAAAAAGTCGAATTCTTCATTAATAATTAGTGCCAGGATAATTTCAATTAAAAAAAAACTAATTTTAGTTGTTTTACATTCTAAAAGAATTTCTTTTTTAATAAGGTCTAAATTTTCTATATGACAAAGTAGTTTCATTCCATAATATCTTCCCTTTAATGTTATGTGAAAACTATCAAAGTCTTTAGGTTTCTTGATTTTGAAAGGTAAAACAGTATCTTTAACATAATACGTTTTGTAGTAATACATTAGTTCTGTAAATAACAAATCTGAATTATTTGCATTGTTTTTTTGAATTAATTGAATTATTTTAAAATAAGTATTGTGTAAATTGGTGTAATCAATGTGTAATAAAGGAATGTTATTCCTGAAGTTATCATGAGGAATTAATTCATCATAAATTTTTAATGCTTTTTTTTCAGGTAATGACAATAAAATAAGGGAAACAATAATTCCAAATTTATGAAGTTGGGTGCTACTAACTTGATTAAAGTTGACTTTTTGAAAAATAGTTTTTAATAAGTCAATATTGTTTTTTTCAATATGATGATTAACAAAGTATCCCAAATACACCACGTTGTTTTCGTTTAGCAAACCTAAATCAATTTGATTAATTTGAGTTTCATCAATCGTTGTAAATTTATTTATAAGCAGAAGATACTGTTGGAAATACCAATCATCATAATTTGCTTTTTGATGTTTGTAATTCGAAAATGAGGCATATCCTAAATATTTTGCTATTTTATTGAGCGTAGCAACATTTGGTTCTCGTTTTTCTAAAAAACCAAATAATCGTCGGAGTGTATTGTATCCGATAGCACTTTGAATTACATATTCAATTTCTTCTTTTAGAATCTTTAGGTCTTTTATGTTTTTAACTGTGATATTAGATTTTTTTTGAAGATCGAATAACAATTGGGAATAATCTTGTTTCATTATGGGCTGTTTATGGGCTAAATTTAGTGATTAATTAAATATATTTGATTAATTGTAAAAAAAAAATTTATGGCAAGAGATTACAGTAAATACAAGATTGAAGGTATAGGCGAAAACCTTAACAAGAGGCAATTAGTGTATGAAGTTTTAAAAGACTTCATCGAGAAAAACAATCCAACTTTAGAAACGTTACTTACAACCTTTCCGGATGAATTACAAGGAAGTAAAGGTGTGATTAGAAAAGAATCGGATGTAGACGATCCAAAACGATTTAATATGAAAACACCATTAAAAATCAAAAATGGTATGCATGTAGTTATTTCTAATCAATGGGGCGATAATATACCAGGTTTTATTGAAGTTGCTGAAAAATTGGGATATGTAATCAACGCTAATAGTAGAAATGAAGCGCATTCGGATAATTCAGAAGCAAGTATAAAACTAAATTATTTTAAGCTTGAAACACCCTTTCCTAAAGGTGTAGATCGTATTATAATTAGTGTTGCCAATAGTAATGAAAAAATGTGGCAAGATTTGGGAGAGCGAATAATAGTTCATTATGATGTAATTAATAACGCAATTGTTAAGCATAATAACTATGAAGACGAACCTACTTATGAATATTTAGATGTTTGGGAAGCTGAAATTCCAGAAAACTATTTAGATTTAGAACAATGGATAGGCGATATTTACTTTAGCGGAGAAATTAACGGTAACGATTGGAATATTAGTTATCATGGAGGGTATATTGAAGATCGCCTGAATATTAATCAAGATTTAGAAGAGGCACTATTTAAAAATTTTAGTGAAAGAAATATGTTCTTGTTTATAGATGAAATTTTGAATTTAGTATAAAAGATTAAATCAATTACAATAAAAATTAATTATTTTAAAAAGAAATTAGTATGATTTTAAACACAATTGAGAGTATTAAAAACCATCCTTTTACCTTTATGCAGTTATCGGATAAGGAGAAATTTCACACGGGATTAATTGCATATGCGATAAAAGAATACCCTAAATTTCTAAATAATTTATTAAATGATGGTAGAAATTATTCAGCAAGTGATAGATATAGAGTGTTGGTGGAGCATGATTCTACAGATATTTTAATTGTCGATGAATATTATTATGATGAGCCAGAGCGATTTCCTAGTAAAGATAAAATCACACCGTTTGCGGTAATTGAAGTTAAGTTTAAAAGCGCGATGCACTCTTCTAAAAAAAACGAAGATGTAATTCCTCAACTTACTAAATATGAGGAAAAATACAAAAAGCATAATCCGCAATTTATTTATATCTATTTATTTGATGAGCCAGAAGTTCAAAGTCAATTTTCAAACACATGGCGATTTATAAGCTATAATGATTTAGTCACCATGTTAGAACCTGTTTATGGCGCTGGTCATGAAGGTGATATTCAAATAATTGGAACTTGGATTTCTTATATGAAATTAATGGTTGATTTTTCAAAATTTGTTAAAAATCAAGCCTTATATAGTTTGAAAAGTGCTTATCAAAGTAATGAAAGAATTGGAGAGTTAATCAATGAAATAAAAATGAAAGGATTGGTAGATCATTATCGTTATTCATTATTTTTATCTACATTATTAAAATCTGATTTAATTGAAACTCCTTTGCTAAAATATCCGAGTAAAAGTGAAGATAAAAAGAAAGATTGTATTTATTATTTAATTGATAATACGCATGGAAATGGGTTAATACATTTTGAAATCTTCAACGGTAAAACTACCTACGGTATACAATGGCAATCTTCTATTTTAAAATTGTACATGCATGCAGATTCAAAGAATAATACTGAAAGGGATACGGAATTATTAGCATTGGCTACAAAATTATTTGGTGAAAGTTCCTATACCCTTAATAAAGATGGTGTTTTTAGATCTATTTCTATTTACAAAGACCTTTCATGGGATATTTATGACGACCAAAATGATAAGGTAGCTATTATTGCTGATTGCTTAAATAAACTAGCAAAGACAAATTAATACTACTTGTTTTATTGTTAATTTTAAATCCTCAAAAGGTTTATCCATTTGAGGATTTTTGATTATTAATCTAATTTAAGTTTGCTAAACACTAGTAAATGTTCTATTTTTTATACTAATCCAATTCGTTAATTCAAATATTTTTATGCGAGTCCTCTCTAAATCCCGTTTCAAATTAGGTCTTGAATGTCCAAATAAACTTTATTTTACAAATGATAAAACATTTGCGAATAAAAAGTCAGATGATGCCTTTTTGCGATCTTTGGCAGAAGGTGGATTTCAAGTGGAAGAATTGGCTCGACTACATTATGAAAACGGAATTTTTATTGATGCCGAATCATTTGAATATGAAAAGGCAGTTCAATTGACAGCAGATGCTTTATTAAAAGAAAATGTGGTTTTATATGAAGGGGCTTTCTTAGTTGATGGTTATTATGTGCGTTGTGATATTATTGAAAAGACAGGCAACAAAATACGATTGATTGAAGTGAAAGCCAAATCATTTAATCCAACAGATGAATATCTTTTTATTGGTAAAAATGGGAAATTGGTAAGTGGTTGGAAACCGTATCTTTTTGATTTGGCATTTCAGAAGAAAGTGTTGCAAATGGCTTTTCCAAACTTAGAAGTGGAAGCTTTCTTAATGCTGGCTGACAAAACAAAAAAGGCAACAATAAACGGATTAAATCAACTTTTTAGAGTACCTAAAAACGGTAATCCAAGAACGGATATCATCAAAAGAGTAACTAAAATCGAAGAAATTGGTCAATCTGTACTATCTGAAATAAATGTAGATAGCGTAATTAATTCAATAATTGAGGGTACATTTTTATATTACGATAATTTAAATTTCTCAGAAGCTATGGACTTATTTAGAGATGCATACCAAGAGAAAAAATACTTGAATTGGCCTTTGAAATTTAGTAACTGTAAAGGTTGCGAGTTCAAAGCTTCGGAGGAAGAAAAGCTTCAGGGATTGAAATCTGGGTTTGAACATTGTTTTAAAAAACAATTAAACTGGAGTGATTCAGATTTTAAAAGACCAAATGCGATGGAGATTTGGAATTATAGAGGAGGTAACTTGATAGGAGAGAACCGTTTATTTTTAGATGATTTGACCGTAGATGATTTAAAAGTAATTCCTGTAGCTACAAAAATTTCATCGAGTGAGAGGCAATGGATTCAAGTAGAAAAAGCAAGAACAAAAGACACTTCGGTTTATGTTGAAAAAGAAGGATTGAAAGCTGAAATGGCTCAATGGAATTTTCCAATGCACTTTATTGATTTTGAAACAAGCACTGTAGCACTTCCTTTTACAGCTGCTAGAAGCCCTTATGAGCAAGTTGCTTTCCAATTTTCTCACCATGTTTATAATGAAGATG
>JBFYPW010000094.1:0-7763 GCA_041303115.1 Flavobacterium sp. | reverse complement strand
TCTTAAACGGAGTAGGATTTTCAGTACCGAATGCAGAAGGCATTTACGAAATACCATTTGTAGACCGTATGGGCTTTGTGTTTATAATTTGCCTTATTGTAATGTATTTTATAAGTAGGTACGAAACCAAAAACGGCGCAGTAACCAACGGATTAGAAATAGAAAAATCGATGTTTAAAATGTCGCCTGGTTTTACGGTTGGCGCACTTATTATTACCGGAATTTTAGTAGCGCTATACACGGTTTTCTGGTAACAGCTACTTCTTATACAAACAAAAACCTTTGCTGATAATTGGCAAAGGTTTTTTTATGTTTAACAGCCACGCGAAAGGATTAATTTTGCTGAATTAAATTTCGTGCAGGAGTGGAATTCATAGTTTTTTAATTTTCATCCGTTTCATTATTAGCTTCCTCTATAAAAGTTTCATATATTTTATCAATAAATCTAATATGTAAAAATGTATCATCACTAGTATCTTTAATTGCTTTTATTATTGCTATTTTATTTGGCTCATTTAATTTTTTAAATTCAGCCCATTCAGCTTCAAATCTTTCAAGAAAACGAATAGGATATCTCATTATATAGAATTTTCTATCTCTTCTTATTAAATGCGTTACACTTCTTGGACTAATTATGCCATCACTTGGTTCTATACTTTCAATACCAATTTTAGATTTAATTATTGTTTCCCATTTAGAGGTTGAAAGTAAATATTCTTCATACTTATCAGGACTTAAAACAGTTAAAAAATCAATTAATCTTCTGAATTTAATTGCTCCTGAAGCAGTTTCACGTAAATCATCGCTAGAAATTGAAGAGAAAAGAGCAGCTTTAATGTCTGCCAACTCATTCGCAACAAAATCTAACCTTCTAAATTCACTTTTCTTATTTTGCTGTTCTTGTAATAATCTTTGGAAGTATGCTGACCATTGTTTTTTTAAAAATGTTTCAATGTCTTCTAATTTTGTAAATTCAACAATACTGTTATTTTCACTTCTTAGTCTTATGAAATTTATAAATTCAAAAATATATTGAGCAGTTTCTTTTTTATCTATTGAAGGAAATTCAATATTTTTAATAAAATCTTTTTCTTTATTTTTTTCATACACAAAGTGGTCGTGCATTACACCAGCATCAACGAATGTAAATATTGGCAATCCTAACTCAAGACATTTTAAAATTTCAGCCTGTGTAACGGAAATGTGTTCAATATTTTCCCAAAATTTCGTGTTTTTATTTTTTAATTTTAATCCATCTAAATCTAAATTTTCTAATGTTTGAGGAACTGCTTCACCGCCAAATCGAGAACCTATTATTAATACCGCCATATCACAGTTTTCAACTTCTTTAACACAACTTAAATGAGTATGAGTTCTTGGATCATATAAAATATCAGCATTATCACTCATTACAGGTTCATAACCCATTTTTTGGATAAAAGAACGCATTTGAGATCTAACAATTGATAAATCGTAACAAGTTGATGAAAGTAATATTTTTAAATTTGCCATTTTTGTATATTAATTAGTTTTTCTGTTTTAGTAAAATAACTTATAACTTTTCAACTTGTATCCTATTGAAAATTATTCATATTGTTCAATAGTTTTAAAAAGTTCGGCAGAATAATTAAAAATATCGTCCAAACTTTCAATTTCATTTTTTGTTTCCTTTTTGTTTTCGTCAAATAATCCAACAAATTTTTTAATTCCGTTTAAATATAATCTGCAAACCACTTTTCTATTATTGTCGTCTAAGAAAATTGCAAAATAAGATTGTGCATCGCGATACGTTACTCTTGTTGCAGGAATTTTTTGTCGTAAAATAGTTTTCACAATTAAGAAGCCTTCAAGTTCTTCTTCTGTTGTATTTATTTTACTAATATCTTCAAGATTTTGTTCAGCAGTTATTTCTGTTATGTTTTCTTTTTTATTTTTTTCATCTTCATTAGTCAAAGCAGTTTTCAGGCGTTCTGTTATTAAATCGCTAATATAATGTTGAATTGAGTTTTTGGTCAATACAGTAAATTGTTCTAATACTTTTGAAGTAATAACACTTGGGTAAACTTGTTTTGCAAAATACTTTACAAATTCTGCACTTGGTCCAGTTAATTCGTTATGAAGAATATGTTTAAGTTCATTCATATACTTCATTTCACTCGCTGTATTTACAATGCTATCAGCATCAAAATTTGCTTTATGAAATTTTTTCAATTCTTCAATTTGATTGTCTTTAATTTCAGTTATGTTAAACTCTAAAAATGGTTTTTCATCCATTTTGTTAGCAGCAACTAAATCTGAATAAAATCTGTATACAATTCCATTTGTTAATAAACCAAATTTAGCTTTTGAAACATGGAAATACCTCAACAATTGCCCATCGTGAACATTTAGGTTTTGACGCCAATCTTTACATTCTATCAAAATTGTAGGTTGTCCATCTTTAAAAATTGCATAATCAATTTTTTCTCCTTTTTTTATTCCAATATCTGCAATATACTCGGGAACTACTTCCAATGGATTAAAAACATCATAACCTAAACTTTGAAGAAAAGGCATTACAAAAGCATTTTTTGTAGCTTCTTCTGTTTGTATATTTTCTTTATGTTTTGTTCTATCTGCAATTAATTTAAGTTGGTCTTTTAAATCCATATTATTATATTTTTATTTATTAATTTCAATATTTTGTATTCTATTCCAAATTAATAACATCTAACTTTATTAGGTAAATATTATTTATGTATTGTTTATTTTGTTGAGAAACTATCTCTATTTTGGTGTATACACTCAAATTACTCGGTTGAATTTTAAAAACATTAACCATTATCCAGTTATATTTTCAAAACTAACTGCTTTATTATACATTTAGTTATCGATAATTAATATTCCCTATCGAATAGTCGCATTATTTTCATATTGCACGAAAACCGTATGATTAACAAATTAATTTTAGGCTTTTTTGCATCTTTTCAAAGTTAAATATTAAAAATCACTTTTCTTTGTAGAATGATTTCTACAAAAGTGGTGGAGGGTTTTGGGTGTTTGTAAAAAGTAAAAAATAAAAAAACTTTACTTTTCTATAAAAAACGTATATTTTTACTCCATAATTTCGATACAAGTAGCGGTAACTATTCGAGGCTTTCGAAAGAAATTTAGCTCAAAATCGGGTAACTAGCTCCATTTTTTTGAGCTTTTTTTATGCTATTTATTTTATTGGTGCTTTTTTTCAACTTAACAGGTCGAGTTTTTCAACTCGTCAGGTCGAGTTAAAAAACTCGACCTGTGCAGTTTGAAGAAAAATACAAACAAAAAAGCCCCGAACGCGGTAACGTTCGAGGCTTTCAAAAGAGACTTAGTCTCAAATACGAGTAAATAGCTCGCTTTTTGGTAACTTAATGTACCTAACTTTTTAGCTGGACGGTACAAAATACCTTTACTCTTTTACTATTTTTATGGTTTCGCGCTTTTGTAATTCATCAATAATTTCAATAAAGTACAAACCACTTTGCCAGCTGGAACAATCTATAAGATAATCTGAAGCTTTGGGTTGTATGTTTAACACAAGCTGATTTAGATTGTTATAAATTCGTATTTTTTGCAATTTGTTTTTAGAACGAATTTGCAACTGGTCTTTTACTGGGTTAGGATAAACCATCCAAGATTTGGTGGTTTGAAATTCAGCACTTGTCAAATTTACATCTATTTGTATGCTTTTCCCTATGCTTGATTGTAACAACTTGCCACAGCCAGATTCGACAACTTTAATCGCTTTAACCATATACCAATGACTGGGATTATAGTTTGGAATCGTAAAATTTGTAATGGTGATTGGTGAAGTACTTATACGTTGAAAAACCCCTAATTCGGTATTGGATTCATAAATATGGTACCCTAAGACAGCCGTATCACTTGATGGCGTCCACTGTAGTACAGGATTACCACTTACATTAGTTAGCGTTAGGTTATTTACTGGTTTTACCTGATACAAACTAATGGTTGGGTCGCCCCAAATTTCAAAATGGGTTCTGTTCCACCAAGCTTCGGTATCGTATTGTTGTTGTGGCTTTTCTAAATGCTGATTGGTTGTATTGTGATTCATAGTATGCAGTAACGCTTGTCCTATAGATTGCCCAGTACACGCTTGATGAAAAAGTCCTATACTTGTGGTTGTCCATAGTGCGACTAAACATTTAGTATCTACACCCAATAATGCCCGTATGCGACTGAAAACGCCACTTGGTTGCGGCACATCGCCAAAACCCCAATAACTTTGATCGCTGGAATATACAGTGGTATTCATACCATAAGTTTGCCAATCGGTTATTGAAGGCACTAATACATTTTGCATATAAACTTTAAAAGGCCCATTATTTTGCACCCATTGGTTGTGATTTGAAGCATCTGTTTTTTGATATACATTCTCAGGTTTTGAAACATTAAGCAACGTACGATACGAAGCGTCATTTGAGTTGTTATATCCAAAATTAAACGCCGACTTATCTCCCATATCAAAACCTGTATTCACGTTTCGATAATTACTCAATCGGTCTAAATAATTTTCAATTAAGCCCAACTCACTTGTAGTAACATCTGTAATATCTGCAAAATCTACACGACCAAACGCCATTTCTAAATTAGAAGGAAAATAATCTTGATCCCATTTGAAATCATTTGGTTGATTGATGGCCAAAGTCGTAGTTAAACCACCCGGATTAAAAGTAGCTGTGTCTGTATACACCCCATCCATATCGGCATAATAGCCGTCGCAACCTCTGGCGCCTGCATTCTGACTGTGGTCGTCTGGCGCTACCACATTGGCAGAACCACTTCGGGGCATAGGCACGTGTCCTAATATAAAAAGTACTTTGGGTTTGTCAGTAGTTGGCGCGGCATTGTATAGGTTTTGTATTTGGGTTTTAATGGTTACCACTTGATTGCCACTATCCCAATTGGTGGCTTTTGGTACTATTAACTCATTTACAAACCAGCCTTCATTGGTAAGTTCTTTTTTAAGTCGAAAATATTTTGTTGCTAAATTGGTTGGAATGTCTTGCGCCACAAGCAATATCATTTGTCCTTTGTATAGCGAATTATCAGTAAGCAAGGCGCCAAGCGTGTACCCCACAGCACTGTAATTGGTGCTGGCAAATGACCAGGTATTGTTCCTTTTCACTTGATATTCCCATACCTCGCCGGCACTCACATTAGTATCTATCCAATGCCCAGTTCCTGGAGTGATATTGGACGCTACATTGCTCCAAGAGGTAGTACCTAACAAGCGTTTGTTTACAAAAAGAGGTTCCGAAGTATTAGACAACGAATCATGAAAAATAATTTTGACACTACTATTATTTGCCGCTACTTTTGAAGAAACCAAACACACTCTACGACCCGTAGCTGCAAAGTTAAAACTATAGTTTTGTGCAAATACTGCATTTATTGATATAAAAAACAGGATGACATAAATTATTTTTTTCATGGAACTCAAATTCTTTTATTTACTAATGTACTAATTTTTGAAGCAAAAAAAAAATCACAATTATTTTATTAGGTAAAAGGTTCAAAAAAACCTTAATTGTTCACTTTTGCTACAGCGTGTTTTTTAATTATTAGAGAATAGGTTATGTTTTCTTCGAGAATATTTTATTGTTGCTTTCGAGAAGGTGTTAAGTGTTGCTTTCGGGAATTTGTTAAGTGTTGCCTTCGAGAACCTCAGGCAACACTTATGCACAAAAAAAACCTTTGCTGATAATTGGCAAAGGTTTTTTTATGTTTAACAGCCACGCGAAAGGATTCGCGCGGGAGCGGGGAAAGTAAAAAGTTAAGGTTACTAAAAAATTGAGTGTTTTGTAAATACTACGTTTAAATTAATTATATGGGCTAATCTTGGGCTAACATATAAAAATATAAAGCGTTTATTTGTGAAACTAAAATTATAAAAGATGAAAAAAATATTTTTAATTACTTTGATTGGAATAAGTGTATTTTCCTACGGACAAAAAACATTTAAACTTTGTACTATTGAAGAAAGAAAACTTGATACTATTGCTAATTTTTTTAATGTTTCTAAAGAAGAGAGTGCAATTAGTGGCAAATTAGTTATTGGACCAACTAATTTTACCTTATACGTGGGTAAAAAAATTGTATTCAACCAAAAATTAATTAATTTTGATAAGACTCTTGACAACGCACCATTTTTTCAATTTACACATAAGAATAATGAAAAAATTTATATTATGATTATGGATAAGACGCCTTATAGTCCCGCAACTATAATAACTTGTTTAGATGGAATAACAAGATATTCATATAAAGAATGTAAATAAATTTTAAATTAAAAAATATAATAAATTATGAAAAAAATAGTATTAGGATTATTATTATTTGTTTGCTTTTATACAAATGCACAAACATCTTTACCTTCTGGCAAAGCTCAATTAGTTGAGTTTACAAATACAACAGCAAAATTTATTGTGCCTGCTGGTAAGACTTGGTATGTAAATCAAGTTCTTTCATATTATAAACTAAAAAATACTGATGGAGTACGTGTTTACATAAAAAGTATAAATGGTGTAGAATTAACTAATTTAGCACTTGAAAAATTGGGCCCAAAAGTATATGATGCTGTAAATACTTATGTGATTCAATTTCCATTAATTTTTCCTGAAAACACCACTTTTGAATTAATAATTTTAGAAAAAAAAGAATCTGTTCCGGCTTATCTATCAGATAACATTGCATACATAAATTACGTAGAAACAAACAATTAATTAAAGAGATGTTACTGTACAATAAGCATAATAAAAAAAACGCAACTACATACTAAAAGTAGTTGCGTTTTTTTGTGACCTCGGCAGGGTTCGAACCTGCAACCAACGGAGCCGAAATCCGTCATTCTATCCAGTTGAACTACGAAGCCGTTTTTTTTAGAGTATAGAAAAAAGAGTATAGAAAATAGAAGTGTACAACTTAATCTGATGTCTATTTTCTTTTCTCTATATTCTATTCTCTATTTTTAAACCAATAATTTCTTAACAATCGTAGAAATGGTTTTTCCTTCTGCTTGTCCGCCAATTTGTGTTGCGGCTAAGCCCATAACTTTTCCCATTGATGCTATTCCAGATGCGCCGGTTTCTGCAATAATTTTAGCTACGATAGCTTCTACTTCTGCTTCCGATAATTGTGCAGGTAAGAATTTTTCGATAACTGCAATTTGCGCCAATTCTGGTTCGGCTAAATCGGCACGGTTTTGTGCTGTAAAAATAGACGCACTGTCTTTACGCATTTTTACTAATTTTTGTAAAATTTTAATTTCGTCTGCTTCAGAAATTTCTTCTTTAGAACCTGAAGCCGTTTGCGCTAATAATATTTCTGATTTAATAGCACGTAATGCTTCAAGAGCCACTGTATCTTTGGCTCTCATAGCTTCTTTCATGCTATCCATAATTTGTGTAGCTAGGCTCATATATTTTATTTTTAAGTAGTAAATTATTTATTATGCGAAAGTAATAAAAAAATCCCGACTCGTTTATAACTTGTCGGGATTTAATAATATTTGGTTAGTTTATTTTTTATTAATCTACATTATCATGTAAAAACGAATTGTTTGAACGCAATTGTACGTCGTCGTTACTATCCATTCCTAAAGACATACGCGAAGGCGGGTTTTGGTTTGGCATACTTGTAACGTCTAATCCTAAACGACGAAAAGCAGGTTCTTTTTCTAAATCGTCAATACGATTTGGATTGTTGAACTTGTGATTGAA
>JBFYPW010000093.1:0-7829 GCA_041303115.1 Flavobacterium sp. | reverse complement strand
AATCTTCCGCTTTAATATGTTTTTTAAATTCTTCTAAAGAAATAAAATAATAATCTTTGCCGTGTACTTCTTCGCCTCTTGGTTCACGAGTGGTGCAAGAAATAGAAAATTCTAAATTTAAATCTTCCTGTTCTAATAAATGTCTTACTATTGTTGTTTTTCCTGATCCTGACGGAGCTGAGAATACTAATAATTTTCCTTGATTCATTGTGCTTTATATATGATGTGTTGTCACTCTGAACTTGATTCAGAGTCGCATTTTTTATTAGATTCTGAAACAAGTTCAGAATGACAAAAAAATTACAAAACGTTTAAAACTTGCTCTTTAATTTTTTCTAATTCGTCTTTCATCATAACTACCAATTTTTGCATTTCGGCGTGGTTTGATTTGGATCCCATAGTATTGATTTCTCGACCCATTTCTTGTGTGATAAATCCTAATTTTCTTCCGTTGGCTTCACTTCCGTTTAACGTTTGTAAGAAATAATCTAAATGATTGGTTAAACGAACTTTTTCCTCAGTAATATCTAATTTTTCTAAATAATAAATTAGTTCTTGCTCAAAACGATTCGTATCTACATTTACTTTTAACTCATCAATAGCCGTTTGTAAACGTTCTTTTATAGAAGTTACTCTTTCTGGATCTAAAGCCAATGCCTGATTCATAAAACTTCTTATATTTTCGATACGTAATGTAAATTCTTTTTCCAAAGAAGCGCCTTCCGATTTTCTAAAAGACAACATATTTTCGATAGCCTCATCAATTACAGCTTGAATTTGTTTCCATTCATTTGGATCAATTTCTTCACGTTCCGTTTTCATGGTATCTGGCATTCTTACAGCCATTTTCATCAATTCTGTATCGTTTGCATCTGGTAAAATAGCTTTCATTTGCGCCATATATGCTTTTACAATAGGTGCATTGATTTTTGAAGATGTTTCTTCTCCAGTTACCTCAACATATAATGAAAAATCTACTTTTCCTCGCTCTAACTTTTGAGCTAAAAGATTTCTTAATGCTAATTCATTTTCTCTATAAACAGAAGGCATACGGGTATTTAAATCGAGTCCTTTGCTATTTAAAGATTTAACTTCGACTGTAATTTTTTTGGTAGCTAATTGCAAACTTGCTTTACCAAAACCGGTCATTGATAATATCATATATTTTTTCTAATAAAGTGTAAAGATAATAAAAAGTGTTCAGTGTTCCGTTTTTAGTGTTCAGAAGAAATAATTGCTTCTTTCTTTTTATGAATCACCAAATAAACCCCAACAAAAATTAATATTGCTGAAACTAGTTTCACCATATTCAAATTGTCTTTTCCTAAACCAATAGCAAAAATGGTTGCAAAAAAAGGTTGCAAATAAATAAAAACAGCAACTGTTGTTGGTTTTAAATTTCGCATCGAAATTAAGTTTAGTAAATAAGTGAAAAAAGTAGAAAAAACAACAACAAAAGCAATTTTTAGATTAATATCTAAAGGAATTTCGTTCCAGTTTACCACTTGTAACTCATTATATCCAAAAGGTAATACCATAAAAAAACCGAACAAATAAATATATTTTACAAACGTAAATGCGTTGTATTTATCCATTAACTTCTTTACAAAAATTAGATAAAAAGCATATGAAACGGCATTTACAAATACTAATAAATTTCCTAAAGTAGCATTTGGTGCATTATTTAAATCTTTACCATATAAAATTAAGGTTATTGTACCTGCTAATCCTAAAAGTATACCAATAACTTTTTTCGATTGCATTTTTTCTTTCATAAGTATAGATGAGAGAATTAAAACAATCATAGGAGTAGTTACCATTAAAACGGCACCCATAATTGGTGAGGTATAACTTAATCCTTTAAAAAAAGTTAACATATTAAAAGCAACACCAAAAAAAGCACAAGCGGCTATGCGTAGAAAATCATTTTTAGCAATTTTTTCTTTTGGTCCAAGAAAAGAAACTAACCAAAACAATATAGTAGCACCGGCAACTCGCATTACAATAAAACCATAAGCATCAATATACTTAGGCATTACATCTTTGGCAACAGTAAAAGTTACTCCATAAATGATAGCTACAATCCAAGCGCAAATCAACGCCCAAAAACGACTATTCATCGCTAAAAGCTTTTTGCAATTTTAATATATTTGGTTGACTATTTCCTATGAAAATTTCATTTTCTAAAATCACTACTGGGCGACTTAAAAAAGTATAATGTTCCAGAATATATTTTTTATAATCGTCTTCTGTTAGCATTATGTTTTTTAATCCTTTTTCTTTATATAATTGGGCTTTTTTACTAAAAAGTGCTTCATAACTTCCTGAAAGTTGGTGCATAAATTCTAATTCTGCTATTGTAATAGGATTTTGACGAATATCGTGAAACTCTAAATTTGCTGTTGAAGGCAATGACTTAATTATTTTTCTACAAGTATCGCAAGAAGCGAGATAATATATTTTTCGCATGTGAGCTAAATTAGTTTCTATAAAGAAATTTTAAAAACACAAAGGTATGAAAGATATTTTTGTTGTAATGTTTCGCATTTAAATTTAAAAACAAAAAATCGGATATAAAATCCGATTTTCGTATAAATATATCCTAATAAAATTAGTGTTTACTTGCTAAATATCTTTCCGCATCTAAGGCTGCCATACAACCTGTTCCCGCAGCTGTAATGGCTTGTCTGTAGACATGATCTGCAGCATCGCCACCTACAAAAACACCTGGTACATTTGTTTTGGAAGTGCCTGGTATATTTACAATATAGCCAGTTTCGTCTAATGTTATATACTCTGCAAAAATATCTGTATTTGGTTTATGACCTATTGCTACGAAAAATCCAGTAGCTGGAATTTCAAAATCTTCATTTGTAGTTTTGTTTTTAACTTTAACACCTGTAACCACTTGTCCGTCACCTAAAACTTCCATCGTATCATGATTCATTAAAATGGTAATATTTTCAGTGTTTTTTACACGTTGTTCCATAATTTTAGAAGCTCTAAATTTTTCACTTCTAACTAACATAGTAACTTTTTTACATAATTTAGATAAATAATGTGCTTCTTCACAAGCACTATCACCTGCTCCAACAATTACCACTTCTTGGTTTCTATAGAAAAAACCATCACAAACTGCGCAAGCAGAAACGCCACCACCTGTTTGTAAATAATGTTGTTCTGAAGGTAAACCTAAATATTTTGCTGTAGCACCAGTTGAAATAATAACCGTATCAGCATGAATTTCTTTTGAATCATTTATCCAAACTTTATGTGGTTCAGCACTAAAATCAACTTTTGTTGCCCAACCATCTCGAACATCTGTTCCAAAACGTTGTGCTTGCTTTTGTAAACCAATCATCATTTCAGGACCTGTAATTCCCTCTGGGTTTCCCGGCCAGTTTTCTACTTCATTTGTGGTTGTTAATTGGCCTCCTGGTTGAGTTCCTTGATATAAAACAGGATTCATATTAGCCCTAGCGGCATAAATTGCTGCAGTATATCCTGCTGGACCAGAACCTATAATTAGGCATTTTACTTTTTCTATTTCGTTTGACATGATAATGTAATTTAATTCTAAGCAAAAATAGTAAATTCAAAAAACATATTTTCCTTTATTCTTTAATTCGATAAACTATTTATCAACAATCGTAATTTTCAATAATAAAAGTTTTAAATATTGATTACTTTTGTTTTTTTAAAAACTCACATTATGATTTATAAGTTTAGAGCCATTTTAGACAATGAAGAAGATATTTTTAGAGATATTGCTATTGATTCAAAAGATAGCTTAGAAGATTTACACAATGCTTTAGTAAATGCTTTTGGTTTTGACGGAACCGAAGTAGGTGCGTTTTATACTTGTGGAGAAGATTGGGCATGGCACGAAGAAGATGGCATTCCTATGTTTGACACAGGAGATATTCCGGGTGAAATAAAAACAATGGCAGAATATAAATTAGACGATTTAGTTCACGAACAAAATACTAAATTAGTGTATGTATACGATTTATTCTCTATGTGGACATTTTTTGTTGAATTAGCTGCTATTGAAGAAAACAAAGAAGATGTAAATTATCCTGCATTATTGTTTTCTCACGGAATTTTACCAGACGAAGCTACAACAAGTGGCTTTAGAGGCGGCGATTTAGAAAACGAAGATTTGTTTAATGAGTTTGAAGATGATTTAGACGAAGATGATTTGGATGCATATGGTGATTCTGAATCCTACGAAGATCAAGGCTTTGAAGAAAATTGGAATTAGCTTTTTTTAAGTTGCTAAGAAGCTAAGTTTTTTAGTAACTAAGAAAAACACTCGAAAAAATATTTAATCCAATAAAAATATACGCCATATAAAATTTAAAACAAAATTAGCAACTTTAGAAATCTTCTTATTTGGCAAAAATCAATGGTTTTGGTTACTAAAATATACTCAGTAACAAATAACTTTCCAAAAGAAGAAGTTTTTGGATTAACATCACAAATAAAAAGAAGTGCAATTTCAATTCCAAGTAATATTGCTGAAGGATTAGAAAGAGAAAGTAGCAAAGAGTTTTTGCGTTTTCTAAAAATATCAATTGGTTCATTATTTGAATTACAAACACAATTAGAAATAGCAAAAAACATAATTTATTTAGACGAAGAAACTTTTAACAACTTGTATGAAGATACCAGAGAGTTAGAAAGAATGATAGTCGCATTTACAAACAAAATTAAAAACAACTAAGAAACTTAGCATCTCAGCTACTTAGCAACTTATAAAAAATGATAAACCTATTTAATACACACGTAGAAAACCTTTCTATACACCGAGTTGGCAATAAACATAAAGAAGAACAAATTTTTCTTTCTGAAAATCCGTACACATTGAATGACGAAATTATGCCGATTTTGAAAGAGTATTTTTTTAAAGCTTTTCGTGAAAAAGAAGAAAATTACTATCAATTTGCTCATGAGGTAGATTTAGAATACAATGAAATGTTCAATTTGGCTACTGAAGTATTCAATAATCCAGGTGAAATTCATAACATTTCAAAAAAAATCACACAACATTTATTTGAACAATCCAACCATCCCCATATTAAAAGTGGTGAAGTATACATCGCATATCTAACCAATGTTTCTATTGATAATAATGTAGTAGATGCCATTGGAGTTTTTAAAAGTGAAATTAAGACCGACTTCTTACAATTTCAAGAAAACGGAAGTAACTTAGAAATGATTTTACAAGATGGGATTAACTTAAATAAATTAGATAAAGGTTGCCTTATCTTTAATTACAAAAAAGAAGAAGGGTACAAAATATTAACTGTTGATAGCAACAGATATGATGCACGTTATTGGTTAGAACATTTTTTAAGTGTAGATGTTTTTCAAGATGAAACATTTATGACTAAAAAATACTTACAATTTTGTAAAGATTTTGCTAAAGAAGTTGTTTTACCAGCTGAAGACAAGAAAGAAGAAGTGTTGTTTATGAATCGTGCGGTAAACCATTTTGCTAAAAATGACGAATTTGAAGAAACCGCATTCTTAAATGATGTAATAAACAACCCTGATTTGATTCCTGAATTCAGAAATTATAAAGTTGATAAAGGTGCGAAATACAGCATTGAAGATGTTTCTAATTTTCCAATTGCCAATGCTGCAGTAACAGATGTTCGTAGAAAACTTAAAAACGTAATTGAATTAGACACCAACATTCAAATTAAATTAGATTTCATAAACCCAGAAAGTGCAGAAAAATTTGTAGAAAAAGGTTGGGACGAAGAAAAGCAAATGTATTATTACTTAGTTTACTTTAACAAAGAAAGTAAATCATAATTATAAAAAAATCCTCAATTAAAATTTTATTGAGGATTTTTTTTACATTTCAAAAAACAAAGGTTCAATCATAGTTCTATCGGCAACTGCTTCTACCCGATCTGAAATTTTATTACAAAAAATCAATCGTTGTGATTTAGAAATGCTTTCTGACATTCGATTTGTTTTGGCATCTAACCGAAGTTTAAACAAAATATCCGCATCATCAACCACAAACATAAGCAGTCTATTTACATCAAAACCTGCAGTAGCAAACATTAAATCTAAGCGATTTGGCGTTCCAATTAAAACATCAATACCTAACGAAATTTGATTTTTATCCCAATCCATATCGCCTTTATCGTGGGCACCATAAACTCGTAATTGCGTGTATCGATTGTATTTTTTAAACATGTCAACCATTTCCAAAACTTTCTCTTTGGTTTCCACAACTATTAAAGCTCTTGGAGATTCCATAAATGGTTTTTCCAATCTTTGAATTACATTTAATACAATTGTTGTTGATTTTCCAGATTTTTTTTCTGATTGAATTACAGCATCTGCCCCACTTTTTATAGTAGAAAACGTTTCTTGTTGCATTTCATTTGCTTCGGTTAAGCCGTTTTCAATTAATGCTTCCTGTAAAAGTGGGTTTATTTTTTTTAATTGCATTTTATTTAGCATTTTGCCATAAGCTTAAAGCTTAAAGCTGATTTATTTAGAAGCAAACAAAGTTACATCATTTTCAGAGATTTCACTTCCTCCTAAGATAATTAAACGTTCCACTACATTTCTAAGTTCACGAATATTTCCTGTCCAATCGTATTCTTGTAATAACTTCACAGCTTGTTTTGAAAATATTTTTTTAGTGGTTCCTTGTTCTTCAGAAATTTTAGTTGTAAAGTGCTCAATTAACGCAGGAATATCCTCACGTCTGTCATTCAGTGCTGGTACTTTTAATAAAATTACAGCCAATCTATGATATAAATCTTCTCTAAAACGACCTTCGGCTATTTCTGTTTTCAAATCTTTATTGGTAGCCGCAATCACACGAACATCTACTTTTATATCTTTATCCGCGCCTACTCTTTGAATCAAATTTTCTTGCAAAGCACGTAAAACCTTTGCTTGTGCTGACAAACTCATATCGCCAATTTCATCTAAAAAAATAGTGCCACCGTTTGCTGCTTCAAATTTTCCAGCTCTATCTTTTACAGCAGATGTAAATGCGCCTTTTATATGTCCGAATAATTCACTTTCAATTAATTCTGAAGGTATGGCTGCACAATTTACTTCAATAATGGCTTGTTGTGCACGATTGCTTTTTTCGTGTAATTGATGGGCCACTAATTCTTTACCTGTTCCGTTTGGACCCGTAATTAAAACTCTTGCGTCGGTTTGAGCTACTTTATCAATCATGGTTTTAATATGTGAAATGGCTTCACTATCACCAATCATTTCGTAGTTTTTGGATACTTTTTTCTTAAGTATTTTATTTTCTACAACCAATTGCTTTTTATCTAAAGCATTTCTAACTGTATTTAACAAACGGTTTAAATCGGGTGGTTTTGAAATATAATCAAACGCACCTAAACGCATCGTTTGGATTGCGGTTTCTAAATCGCCATGACCAGAAATCATTACCATTGGGATTTCAGGTTTTATCTTTTTTATGGCTTCCAACACCTCAACGCCATCCATTTTTGGCATTTTAATATCGCATAAAATTAAATCAAAATCTTCGTTTTTTACCAATTCAATTCCTTGTAAACCGTCTTCAGCTTCTTGCACCAAATACGTATCATTTTCTTCCGATAATATTTTCGTTAAAACGCGACGTATTGGCGCTTCGTCTTCTATGATAAGGATTTTTGACATAAAATGTATTTTGTTTAGTTGTTTAGTCGTTTAGTTGTTAAAACTAGCATAATTATACTATTTATTTCTTTTTAAAATTTATCAAATATTATTCCTAAACAAAACAATAAGAAAAATAAAATAGAACAAATTGCATTATACTTTGAATA
>JBFYPW010000092.1:0-7891 GCA_041303115.1 Flavobacterium sp. | reverse complement strand
AATTAGGCAACGCATAGCTAATTATTGCTAAAACAATCATAGCATACGCACCCCAGAATGCATAGTGTCCGTGCATTGCTGTTACTAATGTTCCGTGTGTGTAAAGATTCGTTTGTGGTAATGTATGAGCAAATCCTAATAGCCCAGCTCCTACAAAAGATACAATAGAAGCACCGATAGTCCAAAACAAAGCAATTTTGTTTGGATGTGATTTTTCACCTTTTCGGTACATATAAACTGCAAATAATGCCATCGCTAAGAACGCTAAAGGCTCTAATGCTGAGAAAATTCCACCTACAATTAACCAAATTTTATTCACTCCTATGTAATAGTAATGGTGACCTGTCCCTAATAAACCTGAAAGAAACGTTAATCCTACAATTACATATAACCATTTTTCAATAACTTCTCTATCAACACCAGTAAGTTTAATTAATAAGTATGATAAAATACCTCCCATGATTAGTTCCCAAACTCCTTCAACCCATAAATGCACTACCCACCAACGGAAGAATGAATCAGTTACTTGGCTATCGAACCAAATCATACCTGGTAAGTATAATAAAGCGGCAAAAACCAATCCCATCGTCAAAACTAAAGAAGTTGTTGTTCGTCTTTCTGCTTTGTATAAAGTGGTAAGGATTAATCCCAAAAACAACAAAACATTAATAACAACCAAAATATCTAATTCTCTTGGAATTTCAAGGAATTTTCTACCTTCCCAAATATTAAAGTGATACCCAACGATAGCTAAAACTCCTACAACTGCAAGGGAAATCAACTGTACATAAGCCAATTTCACATTGACTAATTCTCGTTGCGCTTCTTCAGGAATAATATAATATGCAGCTCCCATGAAACCGGTTAACAACCAAACTACTAATAAATTAGTATGAACTGCTCTCGCTGTATTGAACGGAATAAAATCGTGAAGACCATCCATTCCGATTCGGGCAAAGCCCATAATAAAACCATAGATAATTTGTAATGCAAATAATAACATGCATAATCCAAAGAACCAATACGCTACTTTTTGTGATTTATATTTCATAACTCTATATTTTGGATTATTTTTTGTCTTTAGCTAAAGGAGAAACCACTCGATCAAAACCATTCAAATCAATGTTGCCAATCCATTTAAAGTAAGCAACCATTGCTTCTGCATCGGCATCATTCATTTTGTATTTGACCATTTTTCTGCCTTTTGGCCCCCAAGGAACAGGAGATTGTAAAACTGCTTTTACATAGCCTTCTCCTCTTCTTTCTATAACTTTTGTTAGTTCAGGAGCATAATACGCACCTTCACCAAGTATGGTATGACAACCCATACAATTATTCGATTCCCAAATTTCTTTACCCCGAATAACTTTTGCATCAATCTTATCATGATAAGTTTGATCATTTTTAGGCATAAACGAATAGATAGTTAAACCAATAAAAACTAAAAAAGTAACTACTGTTCCACCTAAAAAAAATGTTCGTGCTTGTGATTTTGATAACATATTTTAGATATTAGTTAAAAATAATTTATAATAAAAGATGTTTTTATCCTTTAATATGTGGCAAAATAACCAACAATAAAAAACATAAAATATGATTAGAATCATATAATAAAATATTAATTAAGGATAATTTTGTCTCTTATTAATTAAATACTGTATTATGGTTATAGATTCAAACAAAACAATAGGAACAATAGTGGCAGACGATTATAGAACTGCAAGTGTTTTTAGTCAACGAGGTATCGATTTTTGTTGTAAAGGAAACCGAACTATTGACGAGGTATGTACGAAAAAAGGAATTGATAAATTTTTACTTTTAGAAGAATTAGAAAGGGCTACTTTAAACAATAACAATCAAATTATAGATTTTAAATCTTGGGAATTGGATTTACTAATTGATTATATTGAGAAAAAGCACCACCGTTATGTAGAAGAAAAAATCCCACAATTACTTTCGTTCTTAATCAAGCTAGAGCAAGTACATGGTGAAAAACATCCAGAGCTTTTCGAGATTAAAAAATTATTCAAAAGAAGCGCAGATGAGTTAACACAACATATGAAAAAAGAAGAATTAATTTTGTTTCCATTTGTTAAAAAGATGGTAGAAGCCAATAGAAATAATCAGGCAATAAGCAATCCAGGATTTGGTTCGGTAACTAACCCAATTGCTATGATGATGGAGGAACATGAAAATGAAGGTGAACGATTTGAAAAAATTGTGGAATTATCAAACAATTACACTCCCCCTGCTGAAGCATGCAACACTTACAAAGTAACATTTCAAATGTTACAAGAATTTGAAGCGGATTTACATACGCACATTCATTTAGAAAATAATATTTTATTTCCGAGTGCCATTGTTTTACAAAATAAGTTTTATTAGTTAATTAGGTTCTTTAAACGGAGTCGTTTTGCCAAACAGAGCGACTCTTTTTAAAGTAAAAGGACTGCTAATGTATTTTAGCAGTCCTTTTTTAATTAAAAATAACCCATTTATAATTAATCAACCTATTTTTTATATGTAAACAATTGTGGATTAAATGATACGATTACCCATGCCCAATTGTTGCAATTACTGTTATTCCCTCTTTTTAAGACTTCCATAGTATTACTAGCATACATTTCAGAAACGCCACCTGTAATCACAAAGTTTTTATCCACTTTATAAGATACTGTTACATCAATTTCAGTTCCTAAATAATTGTCTTGTTTTTCTAAAGTTGTCATGTTGTAAACTGATGCCGTACTATAAAATAAGTGAGGAGATAACGTTACTTGCCATCTGTTCTTGTCGTAAATGAATTTGGTATAAAAATCTTGTAATCCAACGGAATTTTTATGATTTCCGACGTAGAAATAATCCATTAAACCATTGAAGCCGTGATTGGTTCCAAATAATGGTGTAAATGATTTTACTCTAATATCGGTATCATTTTGATCTTTACCTGATAAATATTCGAAGCCTAATTCGCCTTTAAATAGAGCTGTGAATTTGTATCCTAAATTAAATCCCGCATAATACGCACCAATATCTACCTTATCATTAGTTACAGCAGCTTCACCTGTTTGAGCATACAAACCGAAATCACCATAGAATTTTGAAACATTCCATTTTCCATAAGTTCCAAGAGTTTGCAAATAGGCTACTTGAAATCTATTTTTAGTCAAATTTTCATATTGATAGCCGTTATTCAGTGCTAAAAAGCTTAAACTAAGTTTTGAAAATTTTTGGTTGAACCAAATAAACTGCATGTTTTTATAATTCGTAACATAAGCGGATTCATAAAAAGCTTCGTTGTTGTTATTCAACGCTACACCGAAATCCAATTGATAGTTATTTTTCTTATTGGTAACTAAAACTGCATCATGACTTTGACCTTGTTGTAACCAGTCGATTCCTCCCATGATTCTTTGATTGTCATATGAAAGAACTTGCCGACCAAATTTAGCTGTCCAATTCGTATTGAAATCATACGAAATCCAAGATTCAAATAATGCTACTCCGTTTTTATCTGATGAAGAAGTTGTAGCCACATCCCCCCAAACTCTAACGTTTTGAAAGGATAAATTGGCTTTAAATTTCTCTTGTTTGTAGAAAAAATTCACACGCGAACGTTGGGAAACAAACGAAGTTGGATATAACTCATCTTTCATTAATTCTTTGAATCCGTTTCGGTATTCAAATCGAGGTCTAATTTGTAGGTTGACATCTAACTCTTGAGCAAAAGAGCCTACTGTCGAAATTGCAAAAGCAAGTGCAACTAGAATTTTATTTTGAAGTTTCATGTTTTATTGGATTTTGCGGAAAGCTACTGCTACTCTATTTTAGCTGCTTCATCTTTGATTTTTGAAACCGTTTTATCGTAACTGACTCCTAAGCCTTCTTGTTGGAATGCCAATTCCCCTTCCGCATTAAATACACTTATGATATTGGAATGTGAAAAATCTATTGGAGATATTTTTTTATAATTTACTGCCAAAACTGCAGCGAATTCTCTGGTATTTTCTTCATTTGAACGCAAGAAAACCCATTGATTTCCTGTCATTTTATTTTCGATAGAGAATTCTTTCAAACGTTTTGGAGTGTCAACTATTGGGTCAATACTTACTAAAACCAATTGAACTTTATCTTTGTATTCTTTTGGAATTTTAGATTCAATATTTCGCATATCAGCTACTAATCTTGGGCAAGCTGATTTGCATGAAGTATAAATCATCACCATAACTAATACTTTTCCTCTTAATTCTTTGAGTTCAATATCTTTTCCGTCTTGATTTGTCCATTTTTCAGGCAAATTATAAATTGACAAATCGGTTATAGGTTTATCTTTTATATCTTGTTTTTCTTCTTTTGAATTGCATCCTAAAATAAAAAGAGAGGCAATTACTAGTAAAATCATTTTTTTCATAACTTATTTTTTTAATTGAAAACTCAATCAGAAATGTTTTTGGCACATCTGAAGCCTAAATTTTTTGTAGTATAATTCGCTTTTATACTGGCTCTAAAAGCATACCGCATAAAAGCGGCATAATTCATTAAATCGGTTGCATTGACAGAACCGTTTCCACAGAATAAATCTTTATCAGTATCTTTATCTTTTCTTGATTCGCCTGATAAAAAGATACTGTTAAAATCGAAAGTCCATTCCCAAACTAATCCATGCATATCGTAAACACCCCAATAATTTTTGAATGTTTTTCCTACTGAATTATTATACGTTTTATTTTTCTCGTACCAACTCAAAATATACTTATTGAACTCTTCTTTAGTTCTGGCATCTTTTCTTCTTTCATCAGCCATGGCAACATATTCCCATTCGTCTAATGTTGGTAGTCTTTTACCTTGACATTCACAATATTCTTTTGCTGCAAACCAAGACACATTTGTAACTGGTGCATTTGAATTTAAATTCCCAAAACTCAAATCTCCACTCCATTCATATAAATAAGTAGTATTAGCAAATAATCGTTTAATTTTAGACTTTCTATAATTTGGATTTAATTTAGTAAACTCTAAATAATCTTGATTTGTAACAGGATAAACATCTAAGAAGAAAGATTGAATTTTAACTGGTTTTTTATCTGCTGTTCCATATAAAGGAACGTAACTTCCAGCACCTATAGTTACCATATCTTCAGGCGCCTGAGAAAAAGAAATGGAAACCCAAAATAATAAAATTAGGCAGTGGTGAAATCGTTTAATAAATTGAGTTTCCATTATTTAATTTTTGTATTAATGTATGTCATTATTAGTCTTTGGAGCTGGTTTTGCTCTCTGTGTCTTAACCATTTCTGGAGTAACTTTCGTTTTGTTATTTCCCCAACTGTTGTATACATAAGTTAAAACATCTGAAATTTCTTGATCCGTAAGGTTTTGACTTGTCATTACGGAATTAAATTTTTTACCATTAACTGTAATTTCGCCACTTAACCCATGAAGTACTGCATTTATCGCTCTATTTGAGTCAGCATTTAAGAAATCAGATTTAGCTAAAGGAGGGAAAGCAGATGGGATACCTTGACCTTCTGATTGGTGACATGCAAAACAAGTTCTTGAATAAATGTTTTTACCATCTGTCATTTGTTGTGCAAGTGTTTTATTCATCACAACGTCTTTTCCTTTTCCGGATTTTGGCATATTTTGAATAGTACCTCCTTCTGGATGATAAATTCCCTCTTGAGTTGTTCCTGAATAAATTTTAGAATTTTCGGCACCTTCAACTTTTAACATTCCTAAGGCTCCTTTATTGAATGCTCTAAAAATAGAGTGGTCTACTAAAATAAATGTTCCAGGAACATCCACTTTAAACTCTACAATAGCTGAACCACCAGCAGGAATTAAAGTAGTTTGCACATTTTTGTTGATCATGTCACCACCTTCTATATGTACTTTATCAAAAATTTCACCAATAACATGAAAGGATGAAACTAAGTTTGGACCACCATTACCCATGTAAATTCTAACTGTTTCTCCTACTTTAGCGGTTAAAGCTTTATCACCTGTTAAAGCACCTACTTTTCCGTTAAAGACTACGTAATCTGCATGCTCATCTACTGCTTTTGTCATGTCAAAAGGTTGCATTCCTGGTTCTCCATATTTACCTTTCGTATAAAAATCACCTTGCATTACGTAGTATTCTTTGTCAACTGGAGGTAGACCACCTTCCGGTTCCACCAAAATTAAACCATACATTCCGTTAGCAATGTGCATTCCCACTGGAGCTGTTGCACAATGGTACACATACAATCCAGGATTAATACATTTAAAGTTAAATGTTTTTTCATGGCCTGGCGCTACTAAAGATGAAGCTGCTCCACCACCTGGTCCTGTAACTGCATGTAAATCGATGTTGTGAGGTAATTTGTTTTCTGGATGATTTTTTAAAGTAAATTCCACTTCATCACCTACTCTAGTTCTAATAAAACTTCCTGGTACACTACCCCCGAAAGTCCAGTAAACATACTTAACACCGTCGGCCATTTCTCCTTCGATTTCTTTAATTTCCATGTTTACAATTAATTTCTTAGCAGGTCTATCTCCAACTGGTTTAGGTACAAATGGGGGTGCTGTTAGTTCTGCAATCATTTGATCACCAACTGCAATGTCAGCATAATTGGTGGTTGAGTCACCGTTTTGTTTACATGCTATACTTGCCACACAAGCTACACATAATACCAAAACTTTTTTAATAAAATTACTCATGGTAGAAAAATTAGTTTTAAATATTGGTTTAAATAATAGTTTCGTTACTATCATTTTATAGTTCAAAATTAAAAGACAAAAACATCCTTTAATATGATATAAATCATGTTTCAAAAAAAAGTTAAAAAAATATTAAAATGATTTATTAATCATTTCTAATAAAGCTACAACAGGAGTTCAAAAAGTTTTTGTTTCTCAAATAGTACAAGATGTAAAACAAGATATTGCTATTAAAATTTATAATACTCCACAAAATCAAATTTTTTTTAGTAAAATTGAAACTACTCCTCCATTTTGGTATAAAAACACCTTAAATTACATGACTTTTATGGTGCCTAGAACATTAGTTTTATTGGTAACCATGCTTACTTTATTTCTGTCATCAATGAATATAGTTAGAGAAAAAGAGTTAGGTACATTAGAACAAATAAATGTAACGCCCAAAAAAAAGTATCAGTTTATTATTGGAAATTTATTTCCGTTTTGGGTGCTTGGATTAGTGATTTTGATCGTAGGTATAGTAATATCCAAAGTTGTTTTTAATTTTCCTATGCTAGGTAATATTTTCCTTGTTTATAGATTTACATCAGTGTATTTGATATTAATTCTAGGATTCGGACTATAATATCTAATCATACCGAAACCCAACAACAAGCTATGTTTATTGCTTGGTTCTTTTGGTGATTTTCATATTAATGAGTGGTTTATTTACACCTATCGAAAGTATGCCAAAAGGGCGCAAAGCTTAACATTGTTAAATCCTATTCGTTACTTCGTTGAGTTTATACGAATGGTTTTATTAAAAGGTGCTGGCCTTAAAGAAGTACTAACTAATTTAGCAGTAATTTTAATTTTTGCAATATTAATTAATGGTTTAGATGTCTGGAGTTACAAGAAAACGATTTGAGACCAGTGCAAATTAATTCTTTTTCAATTAAAGTATTTATTAAAAATTTAATAATATCAAATATAATTGTCTTAAATCTTGTTCAAAAAAGTTCGATACGCCTCCGCTCTGCTCCACAAAAAACAAAAGCCTGTAAATCATATATTTACAGGCTTTTACATTTTATTTATAAAGCGATTATTTTAGTTCAAAACGGTCTAAGTTCATTACTTTAGTCCAAGCTGCTACAAAATCATTTACAAATTTTTGTTTGTTATCCGATTGTGCATAAACTTCAGC
>JBFYPW010000091.1:0-8078 GCA_041303115.1 Flavobacterium sp. | reverse complement strand
AAAGAAATGATTAATTCAGCTGGAGCTTGGTACTCAAATAAATGGTAAAAACCACTTTTTTTGTGTTGGATTTCATAGGCTAATTTTTTTAAGCCCCAATCCTCTTTTGATACCATTTTGGCACCCTTAGAAGTAAGAAAATCTTCAAATTTGCTTACTGTTTCCTTTACCTGAACATCAGATAAAACGGGATTCAAAATGAAAACAGTTTCGTAATTTTTCATTTGTACGTATTTTTTAAATTGGGTGCAAAGATATACAATTATATTTAATTTACAAATTCATTAAAAAAGTATTTATTTTTTTACAATATTAGTTTTCTGTTGTTTTTTTTATATATTTTTATGGTGTTAATCAAATAAATTTTTAGTTTTACAAAAATTAGTTTTTAAAAATTACATCTTTTTAATGTAATAAATACCAATATATGAAATTAAACACTATTGTTGTTGATGACAGTTCTATTCAACGTATTACTATTGCTAAATTAATCTCCGAACATCCTAACTTAGTATTAGGTGGTGATTTTTCAAACGCATTAGAAGCTAAGAATTATATTACAAATAATACTGTTGATTTAATTTTTTTAGACATTGAAATGCCTCACATTACTGGTTTTGATTTAATTGATGGTTTAAAAATTAAGCCATTAATAGTATTTATTACTTCAAAAGCGGATTATGCTGTTAAAGCTTTTGATTATTCCGCATTAGATTTTTTACAAAAACCCATAAAAAAAACTCGTTTCTTAGTTGCTGCAAAAAAAGCAATAGAAATGCACCATTTAAAGCATGACCAAACTCATGACGACAATGGAGCGCATCTAATTATTAAAAGTAATCTTAAAAAAATAAAAGTTTATACTTCTCATATAAAATGGATAGAAGCTTTTGGTGATTATATTAAAGTAGTTACATACGAAGACACTCACTTAGTATTATCTACTATGAAATCTTTTGAAATAGAGCTTCCGAAAGAGAATTTTCTTAGAATTCATAAATCGTACATTATTAATTTAGATAAAGTCGATCGATTTAATAGCAAACAAGTAGAAATTGGCGGAGAAAAAATCCCGTTAAGTAGAAATAAAAAAGAAGAAATTATTTCTATTTTAGAAAATTATTAATAATCTACATTTATAGTTGTTTTGATTGCTCGATATTGCGATGTAGCTTCAAAACTTACCAATGCTTTTTTAATTATTTTTTTAGTTCCAATAAGATTAGCATTATTTGGAATTTTTATAAGAATAGTTCGAATATATTCATTTCGAATCCTATTAATTGCTGGTTCTTCTGGTCCTAATATAGGTATTGCTACATTTTGTTTTAACACATTATATAACCAAGTAGCTCCTTCACGAAGTTTTTCGTAATCACGATGTTTCAATTTTATTTGCAACAAACGGAAATACGGCGGATATTGAAAATTACGTCTTTCATATAATTGCTCATTAAACATCGCTGTATAATTATTATTTACCACTTGCTGAATGGTATTGTGCATAGGATTGTAAGTCTGAATCACCACACTCCCCTTCTTTGCTTTTCTACCTGAACGCCCTGCTACTTGTACCATCATTTGATACGCTCGTTCATAGGCACGATAATACGGCTGATTTAATAAATTATCTGCATTTAAAATCCCTACTAAAGTTACGTTTTCAAAATCTAACCCTTTGGCCAACATTTGTGTGCCAACTAAAATATCAATTTCCTGGTTTTTGAAAGCATCAATCATTTTTTCGAAAGCAAATTTTCCACGAGTGGTATCTTGATCCATTCGCGCAATTCGTTTCTCAGGAAATAACTTTATCAATTCTAATTCGACTTGTTCGGTGCCAAAGCCTTTTGCAGAAATATCTAAGGAATTACAAGCGTGACAATGCGTTGGTTTTGCCATGTTATGTCCACAATAATGACATTTTAAATGATTTTTATACTTGTAATATGTTAAACTTACATCGCAACTTGGACATTGAGGCACGTGTCCGCAAGTAGTACATTCTATATAAGGCGAATACCCTCTGCGGTTTTGAAATAGCATTATTTGTTCATCATTTGCTAATGTTTCGTGCATTCTTTCCAATAATTCATCAGAAAAATGACCATCCATTCGTTTGCGGAAATATTTATCTTTTAAATCAATCAAATGAATTTCAGGTAACACCACATTATTAAATCGGGTAAACATTTCGATTAAACCATATTTATTGGTTTTAGCATTATGATACGATTCTAAGCTTGGCGTTGCACTTCCTAACAGCACTTTTGCATTATGAAACTTTGCCAAAACAATTGCGGCATCTCTGGCGTGATAACGTGGTGCTGGATCTTGTTGTTTATAGGTAGCCTCGTGTTCTTCATCCACCACAATTAAACCTAAATTTGAAAAGGGTAAAAACAAGGCACTTCGCACACCTAAAACGACTTTTGCTTTTTCAGAATTTTGCAACACGTGATTGTACACCTCAACACGTTCATTGGAATTGTATTTAGAGTGAAAAACCGCAATTTGATTTCCAAAATAAGCTGATAATCGTTGCACTAATTGCGTAGTTAAAGCGATTTCTGGCAATAAAAACAATACTTGTTTGTCTTGTTGTAAAAATACTTCAATTAGTTTTATGTATACTTCCGTTTTACCAGAAGCGGTTACTCCGTGAAATAAATTGACATCAAATTGGGTGAATTTATCCTGAATATTTTCTAAAGCAATTTGTTGCGATGCACTTAATTGTATTTCGTAATTTTCCTCTTTTTCGAAGGAAACACGGTCTGTATTGATATAATATTCTTCAAAGATTTGTTTGTCGACTAATGATTTAATAACCGCTGCGCTAACGCCAGAAGTTTCAATTAACAATTTTGCAGGAATTGGCTTTTTCTCTGTAGCTTGCAATTGAAAATACGATAAAACAATTTCTTTTTGTTTTTTTGCATTCCCTAATATTTCAAGTAATTCTTGCAATTTTTCTGGATGCAGAAATTCTTCTTGAAGTTTAATATATTTTACTAATTTAGGTTTGTAAGTATCTTGAATTTCATCTTGCATTGACAATAATCCTTTAGCTAACAAGCTTTGAACAATTGGTATTACATTTTTCTTATTAAGAATCTGAGAAATCTCTGAAATCGTTATTGATGATTTATTTTCTAAAGCTTCTAAGACTAAAAATTCTTCATCTGTAGCCAATGTTTTATCCGATTCTGTATGCGAAGAAGAAATCATCGTTTCACTTTCTAGAATCAATCCTGTAGGTAACGCCGATTTAAAAACTTCGCCAATTGCACACATATAATACGACGCAATCCATTGCCAATGTTTTAGTTGAATTTCATTTACAATAGGAACCTCATCAATAATTTGTCTGATTTCTTTAGCTTCGTACAAAACTGGAGAATTAGTATGCTTTTCTACAACTAAAGCCGTATACACTTTTGTTTTTCCAAACGGAACCGTAACGCGCATGCCAGGTTTCAAAAACTTATATTCTTCCACATTTACGGAATACGTAAACGTTTTATCAAGATTTAAGGGAAGAATAACATTAATGAAATACATGTTTTTTTTGGTATAGGGTTTTGGGTGAAGGGTATTGGGTGAAGGGTATTGGGTTAAAATACGAAAAACGAAACTTTGCCTTATACCTTTAACCTTTGCACTAATCCAACTTTTCGGTTAATTTACTAAATATATTTTTAGCGTTTTTACCTTCGTATAAAATTTGATAAACCGCGTCAATAATTGGCGTTTTGGCTTTGTATTCTTGATTAAGAGTATAAGCACTTTTTACAGCGTAATACCCTTCTGCCACCATACTCATTTCCATTTGAGCAGATTTTACGGTATAACCCTTGCCTATCATATTTCCAAACATTCGGTTTCTTGAAAAAACGGAATATCCGGTTACTAACAAATCGCCTAAATAAGCCGAGTCGTTAATATTACGTTTCATTTTATGAACTTTTCTAATGAATTTTTTCATTTCACGAATGGCGTTACTCATTAAAACGGCTTGAAAGTTATCTCCATAACCCAAACCATGAGCAATACCGGCTGCAATAGAATAAATATTCTTTAAAACTGCTGCATATTCGGTGCCTACAATATCATCAGACGTTTTAGTTTTTATATAATACGAAGCCAAATTTTTAGCTACATATTTAGCCTTTTTTTCATCAGAACAAGCAATAGTTAAATATGACAAACGCTCTAATGCCACTTCTTCTGCATGACAAGGTCCGGTGATGACTCCAATATTATCGTATGGAATAGTAAATATATTATGAAAATGTTCACCTACAATTAAACTTGTTTCTGGAACGATTCCTTTAATTGCAGAAAAAATTATTTTGCCATCTAAAGATACTGTCATTTTTTCTAATTCCGCACTTAAAAACGCAGATGGTATTGCAAAAATTACCACATCAGCAAATTGAATGGCTTCATTAATATCGTTAGTAAGAAGTAATTTATTAATATCAAAAGCTACTGAACTTAAATAATTTGGATTGTGTTTTTGCTGTTTCAAATGCTCCAAAGCATAAGTACTACGCATATACCAAGCTATTTTCTCTTGATTTTCACATAACATTTTGGCAATAGCTGTAGCCCAACTTCCGCCTCCAATAACTGCAAATTTTTTGTTGCTTTCCATATTCTAAAATTATGAACTCCAAAAATACACTTTTCAATGGCAAAAAACAATATCAAAATTCAATATCAAAATTCAATATCAAAATTCAATATCAAAATTCAATATCAAAAAACAATATCAAAAAACAATATCAAAATTCAATATCAAAATTCAATATCAAAATTCAATATCAAAAAACAATATCAAAATTCAATATCAAAATTCAATATCAAAATTCAATATCAAAATTCAATATCAAAATTCAATATCAATAACAATGAAAAAATTAAATTTATAGGAGCAGAGAATAAAAAGATTAGACGATTTTTAATAAATTATTTAATCTGAGATGGAAAAAAAATAAAGTTAAAATCTGATATTAAAATTGCTGTTGTTATTGAAATTGGTATTGATATTGAAAAAAACTGTTAATTATTTGTGAAGATGTATTTTCTGGCACGACTATTGAAAATGATATTATATCGATTAAAAAATAATAAAAGTAGTTTAGTTAGTAGTTTTTTGTTTGTAAAAAGCGTCTCAAGATGAATTTCTTGGACGCTTTTTTTTACTTTTCACCAAAATTAAACACATAGGAACATAGAAAGTTTTATTATAAGTGAGTAGCTTTGCTATACATAGAAAACATAGAATTTTAAATTTGCTACTTTGTTACTTTATTACTTTGCTACTTTGTTACTTTTTACTTTTTACTTTCATTAATAACTCATTTCAACAATTTCTTTTACTTTTTCTAAAGTAATGTTTTGTTTTTCGCCTAAGGCTTTCCAACCTCTTTCTTCAAAGCGATTTACAATGAAATTGGCGGTGTCGGAATAATTTGTAGTTGCTTGAGAAAGTTTGGTTTCCATTCCCATTTCTTGTAAGAACGATACCAATTTCTCTATAGCTTTTTCAGCAATTTCTTCCGTTGAATTTCCTTTTATATTAAACACTCTTTCACCAAATTGTGCTAATTTTTCTTTTTTAGAATCAAACATTACTCGATATAAATTCGGACCAACAATGGCTAATGTTCTTGCATGGTCAATTTCGTATAAAGCGGTTAATTCATGACCAATCATATGTGTTGCCCAATCTGATGCAACGCCTTTTTGTATCAATCCATTTAATGCCATTGTAGCGCACCACATAAAGTTTGATGCTAATTTATAATCAGTAGGATTTTCAACAACCTTTGGACCTATTTCAACTAATGTTTGTAATATACCTTCTGAAATTCGGTCTTGCAACAATGCCTCTTGTGGATAGGTTAAATATTGCTCTAAAACATGTGTAAAAGCATCTACCACTCCGTTTTGAAGTTGTCCTTTGGGTAACGATTGAATTACTGTTGGATCACAAATAGAAAATTGTGGAAACAAAGCACTTCCACCTAAAGTTAATTTCTCTTCTGAGGCATCTATCGTAATTACAGCACCGGAATTCATTTCTGATCCTGTAGCAGGTAACGTTAATACCGTTCCAAATGGAATTACTTTTGAAATATCTTTAAATAAAATTCTGTTTTTCAGAATATCAACTGCATTTCCTTCATAATTTACTGCTCCTGAAATAAATTTCACCCCATCAATAACACTTCCACCGCCAACAGCTAAAATAAAAGTAATTTTTTCATTACGAATAATTTCTACAGCTTTCATTAAGGTTTCAAAACGTGGATTGGGTTCGATACCACCAAATTCAATAACTTGAAAACCTTTTAAGTGTTCCGTTACTTGTTTATGAATGCCATTTTTAAAAATACTTCCTCCACCATACGCTAAAAGGACTTTTGCATGGGCTGGAATTAAATTCGCTAATTTTTCTATTTGATTTTTACCAAAAATATAATTGGTAGGATTGTATAACTCGAAGTTTAACATGATATATTTATTTAGTTAACAAAGATACTACTTAAAGCAAAGCACAAATGGTAAAGGAATGTTAAGAAGAATTAAATTTATATTTTACCAAATAGATGCAAATCTTATAAACAAGATAATAAACGGAATATAATTAATAAAAATCCATAAAAAATCAAACTTAGTTTTTGACTTAATCCCCTTATACATAAAAATTCCATTGAAAATAGACCAAAAAATACTACCATAAAAAACTATAAGAAAAAACAAACTCAAATAAAGATAAATCCAAGTGCCTCTAAAATGTTCAGAGAGTATTTTTACAAATATTGAAATAATACACAATATGTAAATAATTATTGTATTTTTCTTTGTTCTGTGCAATTGAAAAAAAGCTTTTTTCATATAATCCTACTTCTTATAAAACAAATTATGTTCAACATATTCCCAAACTTTATGAGGTAACATAGGCACAACATTTTTATTATTTTTAATATTTTCACGAATAAAAGTTGAAGATAGCTCGACAACTGGGGCACCAATTCTGTGTATTTTGGAATTATTAACAAATTGTTCCTCTATTTCACCAGAATTTAATCGCGGATACACATAAATGTGATGGTGTTGTAAAATGGCTTCGTAGTTTTTCCATTTATGAAGTGAATTTAAATTGTCTTCACCCATAATTAAAGAAAATTCGTAATTAGGATGTTTCTCTTGCAAATGCACCAAAGTATTAATCGTGTAATTGGGTTGTGGCAATTTAAATTCAATATCAGAAGGTTTAAGTTTTGGAAAATCTTCCGTTGCCAAATGCACCATATGCAAGCGATGGTAATCGTCTAACAAGGTGTTTTTTTGTTTATGCGGATTGTGTGGCGTTACTACCAACCAAATTTGATCTAAATCCGAATGCTCCGCCATATGATTGGCAATAATTAAATGCCCAATATGTATGGGATTAAACGTTCCGAAATATAAACCTATTTTCATCTTTTTTAGGTGTTGGGTATTGGGTGTTGGGTGTTGGATTTATAGGATTAATTACTTTTACCCTTAACCCATTACCTTTTACCTAATACCTATCTATTCACAAATTCCTTAACTAAATTATACGCATCAACTTTAGCGACATCTAAATCGTAATTTTTGATTATTGTATCGAATTGTGGTGCTGTAGCTAATTCTACCGATGCTTTTGCAATACGCATATTAATTTTATCCTCACTTTCTGTAGAACGTTTTTTTAGTCTAATTTTTAACTCGTCGATACTTGGTGGTTTTACAAATACCGCTAATGTTTCTTGTTTAAATTTCGATTTTATTCGAAGTCCGCCCGCTACATCAATATCAAAAATTACATTTTTACCTTTTGCCCAAATACGTTCGACTTCGCTTTTTAATGTACCATAGAAATTATCTCGATACACCTCTTCCCATTCCACGAAATCTTCCGCTTTAATATGTTTTTTAAATTCTTCTAAAGAAATAAAATAATAATCTTTGCCGTGTACTTCTTCGCCTCTTGGTTCACGAGTGGTGCAAGAAATAGAAAATTCTAAATTTAAATCTTC
>JBFYPW010000090.1:0-8086 GCA_041303115.1 Flavobacterium sp. | reverse complement strand
CTAAATCGTTAAGTTTAGGTTTAGACATCCCGTTAGTAGCAATTAACCACATGAAAGCACATATTTTAGCGCATTTTATTGATGAAGAAGGCTATGAAAAACCTGCATTTCCATTTATTGCCTTAACCATTTCTGGAGGTCATACACAAATTGTAAAAGTTTCTAGTTTTTTTGAAATGGAAATAATTGGCGAAACCACTGATGATGCTGTTGGAGAAGCATTTGATAAAAGTGCAAAAATTTTAGGTCTTCCTTATCCTGGCGGACCCTTAATAGATAAATACGCACAAATAGGCAATCCAAAAGCCTTTGCTTTTACCAAACCAAAAGTGGCAGGTTTAAACTTTAGTTTTAGCGGTCTAAAAACTCAAATTTTATATTTTGTTCAGAAAAAAACAGCTGAAAATGAAAATTTTATTACTGAAAATTTAAACGATATTTGCGCCTCTATACAACATACAATTATTGAAATTTTGATGGATAAATTAAAATTAGCCGTATTCGAAACTGGAATTACAAGAATTACAATTGGTGGCGGGGTTTCGGCTAATTCGGGGATAAGAAATACTTTAAAAGATGCCGAATCAAAATACGGATGGCAAACGTTTATTCCAAAATTTGAATACACAACAGACAACGCTGCAATGATTGGAATTGTAGGTTATTATAATTTTTTAGAAGAAAATTTCAGCACAGCTGACGTCGTTTCTAAAGCAAGAATTGAATTTTAAAATTATGCAATTATTCTATAATTCCGATATAAAATCCGGCGATAAAACGTTTACTTTTGATAAAGAAGAAAGCAAACATATTATTAAAGTATTACGAAAACAAGAAGGTCATAAAATACATATTACTAATGGTTTAGGGTATTTATTTATTTCTGAAATAATTTTAGGATTAGAAAAAAAATGTGAAGTAAAAATCAACGAAGAACACTTTTTTAAACCCACTAATTTTTACACACATATTGCTGTTGCACCTACCAAAATGCTCGACAGAATAGAATGGTTTTTAGAGAAAGCTACCGAGATTGGTATTCACGAAATTACGCCAATTATTTGTGAACATTCAGAACGAAAAATTTATAAAACAGATAGAGCTGAAAAAATCATTCAATCTGCTACAAAACAATCTAATCAGTATTATTTACCAAAAATAAACGAAGCCATTACTTTATCTGAATTTCTTAAAAAAAATCATTCAGGTCAAAAATTTATAGCTCATTGTGAAGAAACTGATAAAAAATCTTTTGCTAAGGAAATTATAAAAGACAATCCTATTACAATATTAATTGGACCTGAAGGTGATTTTTCTTCAAAAGAAATCAAATTAGCTATTGAAAATGAATTTATTCCTGTAACTTTGGGAAACACAAGATTAAGAACGGAAACTGCAGCTTTAGTGGCTTGCCATACAATTGTAATTCAAAATGAATAAATTTATTACTTTAGGGATTTTATTATTTTGGAACTTGGGATTATCTCAAGATATTGCTGTTTTAAAATATTCTGGCGGCGGCGATTGGTATGCCAATCCTACATCTTTACCTAATTTAGTAAAGTTTTGCAATCAGAATATCAACACAAAATTAAATCCTAAAGTCAATTCCGTTGATGTAGGAAGTGCAGAATTGTTCTTATATCCTTTTGTACATATGACGGGTCACGGAAATGTAGTTTTCAGTAATAACGACATTCAAAATCTTCAAAATTATTTAAATTCAGGTGGTTTTTTACATATTGATGACAATTATGGAATGGACGAATATATTAGAAAAGAAATTAAAAAACTCTTCCCAAATACGGCATTAGTTGAAATTCCTAAAACACATCCTATCTTCCAAACGCCTTATTCTTTTCCAAACGGGTTACCAAAAATTCACGAACACGACAACAAACAACCGCAAGCCTACGGTATTTTTATTGAAAATAGATTGGCACTTTTATATACGTTTGAATGCGATTTGGGAGACGGTTGGGAAAACCAAGAAGTACACAACGACCCTATAAATGTTAGAGAAAAAGCCCTAAAAATGGGAGCGAATATTCTGAATTATGTTTTTTCTAACTAATTTTTTTTTATCTTTGTTAGAGTAAGAATTCCAATCAATTAATGAGTTGGAAAAACAAATAATTTTTTATCATGCAAAAAATTCCAAGTGTAGACTTACGTGATTTCCTGTCGGAAGATCCGGCACGTAAACAAAAATTTGTAAATGAAATCGGAAAAGCCTACGAAGACATTGGTTTCGTAGCCTTAAAAGGTCATTTTTTAGATGACAAATTAGTTGAAAATTTGTACAGCGAAGTCAGAAATTTCTTCACACTACCTATTGAAACAAAAGAAAAATATGAAATTCCAGGCATCGGAGGACAACGAGGTTATGTTTCTTTTGGAAAAGAACATGCAAAAGGTCGTTCTGCTGGAGATTTAAAAGAATTTTGGCACTTTGGTCAATATGTTGATTCGAATTCTAAATATGCAAATGAATACCCTGAAAACGTAACCGTTTCTGAATTACCTAATTTCAATAGCACAGGTAAAGAAGCTTATCAAATGTTAGAAAAAACAGGAATCTACGTACTTCGAGCTTTGGCGTTATATATTAGATTGGATGAATTTTATTTTGATACATACATTTCAGAAGGCAATAGCATATTAAGACCTATTCATTATCCACCCATTACAGATGAACCTAAAGATGGTGCAGTTCGTGCAGCAGCGCATGGAGATATCAATCTAATTACATTATTAATGGGTGCGCAAGGAAAAGGACTACAGGTTCAAAACCACGATGGGCAATGGATTGATGCAATGGCACAACCAGATGAATTAATGATAAATGTTGGAGATATGTTATCGCGTCATACCAATAACCGATTGAAATCTACTATACACCAAGTTGTAAATCCACCAAGAGAATTATGGGGAACTTCACGTTACTCTATTCCTTTTTTCATGCATCCTGTTAGTGATATGAAATTAAATTGTTTACCAGAATGCATCGATGAAAATCATCCGAAATTATATGAAGATATTACTGCTGGTGATTACTTACACGAAAGATTGGTAGAATTAGGATTAATTAAGAAATAATATTTCATAAAATTTCAAAATAAAAAAGATCAAATTCAAAATAAAATTGGGTTAGGTTTTTAGATTAAAAGCTTAAAATTATACGCCATATTAGCAATATTTAAGACGCGGATGAAACGGGTTTACTTCGTAAAACGCAGATTAAAACAGATTATTCACCATAAAAATATTTATATGCACTTATTACACAATGAATTAACATCTTTAATTCTAAAAACATATTATGAAGTATACAATGAGCTAGGATACGGTTTTCTTGAAAAAGTTTATCAAAATGCTTTACTTATTGAACTAAAAAAGAAAGGTTTAGATGTTATTCCTAATAAAAAAATAATGGTTTATTATAAAGGTGAAAATGTTGGTGATTATTATGCTGATATAATCGTAAATAATACTGTTATATTAGAATTAAAAGCAGCTGAATATATAATTGATCAATTTGAAAACCAATTACTCAATTATTTAAAAGGAACAAATTGTGAAATTGGACTTTTACTAAATTTTGGCAAAAAACCTGAATTCAGAAGAAAAATTTACGAAAACAAAAGAAAAAATAGAAAAAATCAGTTTTAATTAGCGTTTCGCTATTGCGAATCAGTTTAATCTGCGTACAAAAAAAAATGGATTTACAAGACCAATTAAAAAACCTATTTCCAGACCATATTCCTTCAAATGAACCTGAAGAAAGTGAGGAAATTGCTCATAAATTATACGTTCAGAAAGAACCTATGATTTGTAAATATGAAAAAAGAAAAGGAAAAGCTACTACCATTATTGAAGGCTACGAAGGAACAGACGAAGATTTTAAAGTTCTTGCTAAAGAAATCAAAACAAAATTAAGTGTGGGCGGTAGCTTTAAGGATGGTGCGATTATTCTTCAAGGCGATTACAGAGATAAAATAATGAAAATGCTACAAGATAAAGGCTTCAAAACAAAACGTGTTGGAGGGTAAGTTTGTTTCAAGTTTAACGTTTCAAGTTTAAAATAAAATAACTTGAAACCTTAAACCTGAAACTTTAAACAAAAAATCATGATAAAATCATCAGAATTAATATTAAATCCAGACAGAAGTGTTTATCACTTAAACTTAAAACCAGAGCATATTGCTAATGATATTATTTTTGTTGGCGATCCAGAGCGTGTGTCTAAAATTACGCAACATTTTGAAGCTTTAGAATTTTCAACACAGAAAAGAGAATTTAAAACCGAAACTGGAATTTACAAAGGAAAACGCATTACGGTACAATCAACTGGAATAGGTCCTGACAATATTGACATAGTCATGAACGAATTAGATGCCTTAGTTAATATCGATTTAAACAAAAGAGAACTTAAACCAAATCATACCACATTAAATATCGTTCGAATTGGAACTTCTGGCTCGTTACAAGCTGATATACCTGTGGATAGTTGGGTAATGAGCAAATACGCCATTGGTTTAGACAACATGCTTCGCTCCTATTTAATTGAAGAACATTCTGATTCAGAATTAGAAGATGCTTTTATTTCACACACCAATTGGGATGTTAGAAAAGGCAGACCAACTGTTGTATCGTGTGATGAAACCTTAGAAAACAAAATCTATTCAGAAAAATTTCATAAAGGATTTACAGGAACTGCTGGCGGATTTTACGGACCACAAGGTCGTGTAGTCAGATTAAATATTCAGGATCCTGAATTAAATCACAAAATGGATACGTTTAACCATAACGGAACACGCATGACGAATTTAGAAATGGAAACGTCTGCAATTTATGGTTTAGGTAAATTATTAGGTCATAATTGTTTGTCATTAAATGCAATTATTGCAAACAGAGCGGTAGGCGAATTTAGTTCGAACCCAGAAAAAACGGTTAATGAGTTAATCGCTTATACCTTGGATAAATTGGTAGAATAAAATTGGTACGCTGATTTAACAGATTTACTTCGTAAAACGCAGATTAAAACCGATGAAAATATGGGTGAAATTAGTTTTCTTTTTAAATAAATTTGTAGAGTCAATGCAACAAAAAATTGTAATATAAAAAATCAGTAAAATCAGCGTTTTCGCTATTGCGAATCCGTTTAATCTGCGTACAAAAATATGAAATTTCGCTTTGCAAGACATACTAACAATTTAGAAAAACTTATAACATTTTATTCCAAAATTTTATGTTTAGAAATTCTTGGAAGTTTTGAAAATCATAATAATTACAACGGTATTTTTCTAGGAAAACAATATTTAGATTGGCATTTAGAATTTACAGAATCAAATGAAATCGTTGAATTTAATTTTAATGAAGATGATGTTTTAGTATTTTATCCTGAAACCACAGTAGAATATGATTTTTTGATACAAAATATTAGCAAAAACAATATTGATTATATAGAATCTAAAAATCCATATTGGAGTCAAAACGGGAAAATGATTCTAGACCCTGATGGATATCGAATTATAATTTCAAATTTAAAAGCAAAATAAAGCAACACAGATTAAAGAGATTTAAAAATTACACTAATTTCTCAAATCTGTGTTTATAAAATAATTATGAATTTAATAATTGAAACACCTCGCCTAATTATTCGACCATTTGAAAAATCAGATGCTCAAGAACTATTTGATATGGATAAAAACCCAAATGTTCATAAATATTTGTGGTTAAAACCTGTAGAAAGTATCAACGAAGTATATGATTACATAGAAATGGTTCAAAAACAATATTCCGAAAGAGGCATTGGAAGATGTTCAACTATTTTAAAAGAAACTGGCGAATTAATAGGTTGGACAGGTATTAAATTTGTAAATGATCACATAGAAAACGGTAATACCAATTTTTATGATTATGGCTATCGTTTAAACGAAAAATTTTGGAACAAAGGTTTTGCTTCAGAAGCAACAAAAGCATGGTTTGATTATGGCTTCAATGAAATGAAAATTGAAACGTTACATGCTTATACGCATGCAGAAAATGTTGCGTCAAATCATATATTAGAAAAACATGGTATGCGATTTATGGAAGAATATACCGCCGAAGATGGCATAAATTGGAAATGGTGGCAGTTAGAAAACACAATATATAAAATTAAATCACAAAACCCATAAACCTATCACCCAAAACCTTATACCCAAAATATGAAAGAAGTAAAAATAGTTGGCGTTCCCGAACATTTTAATTTACCATGGCACATGTGTATTGAAAATGGCGAATTTAATGAAGCTGGAATCGATTTGCAATGGACAGACGTACCTGAAGGAACTGGAAAAATGTGTCAAATGCTTCGTGATAATGAAACCGATATTGCCATTATTTTAACTGAGGGAATTATCAAAGATATAACTGAAAATCCACACAGTAGTATTGTACAAATTTTCGTAAAATCACCATTAATATGGGGAATTCATGTAGATGGAAAAGCCAAATATACTTCGGTTACTGATTTAGAAAATAAAGTTTCCGCAATTAGTAGAATGGGTTCAGGTTCTCATTTAATGAGCATTGTAAATGCTGAAAAAAATAATTGGAATACTAACGATATACCTTTTGAAATTGTAAATAATTTAGATGGTGCCGTTGCGAGTCTTTCTGAAGGAAAATCAGACTATTTCATGTGGGAAAAATATACCACTAAACCTTTAGTAGATAATGGAACTTTTAAACGTGTGGACGAATGTCCTACACCTTGGCCTTGTTTTGTAATTGCTGTTAGAAATGAGTTTTTAGCGGAAAACAAATCTGTTATAGCTTTAATTTTAGAAATAATAAACGCTACAACAGAAGAATTCAAATACATTCCAAGCATCGATAGAACGCTTGCTACAAGATATCATCAAAAATTAGAAGATATCCAACAATGGTTACAACAAACCCAGTGGAGTCAGAAAAATTTAGATGAAAAAACCTTTCAAATCGTTCAAAATAAATTATTTGATTTAGCTATTATTTCTAATAAAGTTCCATTTCATCAACTTGTTAAAAACGTATAAAAAGACATATCAATTTATGTTGATGTCCCATTTTTAACTACTTTTGAATACGAAACAAAATCGAATTTCCGAAATACAAAAATGACATTTTTTCTAAAATCTTTTTTTGATAAAATATCCGCTTGGCTTATTGCAAATAGGCTTAGAGAAAATATTATATTCTTTGTATTATCATTTTTAATTAGCATTCCTGTTTTTATTTATTTCAGAAAAAATATTTATTATTTTGATGCAGAAATACCGTACGATAAAATTTCAGTTTTTATATTACTTCAAACTGTGTTTATACTTATTTTAAAATGGCTACGTAAAAAAATTATTTATTCAATTTTAATTTATTTTCTAATATTTACGATTACATCTTTACAAGGTAACTATTCTTTATTTCAAGTGATAACAGCATATAAAATCACTTTTTTAAGTGATGAAATGCAAAAAGAGGAAACCTTTTTAGAACAAAAAACATTAAAACCATTTCCAAATAAAACTCGTGTGTATAAAAGTGTTGATTTTTCCAGTTCCAAAGTCAGAAATTTCGCATTATATGCTGTTAATAAACATTTTAAGAACACACCTAATTATCCGATTAATCGAAAACTGATTCAATATTTTGCGGTTTTTAAAGAAATAAATTCCCGTTGGAACTATGTAAATGACCCAAAAGGACAAGAATATTTTGCAAGTGGCAGCGAGAGTTTATTATATTTTTCTGGTGATTGCGATGACCATGCCATTTTGATGTGTGCCGCAATAAAATCTATTGGAGGCAGTATGCGATTAATTCATACAGGAAGACACATGTATCCAGAACTATTATTGGGCACTGAAAAAGAATTAGAAACCGCTATGTATCTAATTAGTAATGAGTTATTTAAAGACATTTCCAAAGGAAAAACGATATATTTTCATCGTGATGAAAAAGGAAAAATTTGGCTAAATTTAGATTATACCGCTCATTATCCTGGAGGGCCTTTTTTAGGTGAAGAAGTGTTAAGTGTTTTAGATTTACAACAACCTAATTC
>JBFYPW010000089.1:0-8130 GCA_041303115.1 Flavobacterium sp. | reverse complement strand
TTGTTTTTACACGATTTAAAGTTATCTACCAACTTCTTACCATCACGTAAATTGGTAATTTTATAGTATTCGCTTTTAATGTTTAAACCCAAACGTTTAAGTTGTTCGTTTAAAAAATCAGCTTCGTGCATATTTTTTCCACCTTCATCAGTATCGTTTTTCCAATATTGCGGATATTTCTTTTCCATTTCTAAAGGCAACAATCCTGCGAAAATAGCATTTCGGGCATATTGTGTAGCGGTTGGTAAAATAGAGTAGTAGTTCACTTCCTTTTCAGGCTTGTAATGATTGAATACAATGCTTTCAAAAATTTTCCATTGATCCAAACGTAAGTTATCGATAACTACAAACAGAATGGGTTTGTCTTTCTTACGAATTTCAGGCGCTACCAATTCACCAAATAATTTATGCGATAAAATCGGTTTGTCTGCTTTTTCATCGAACCAATCTTCGTAATTGCGTTCAATAAATTTTCCAAATTGCAAATTGGCTTCTGCTTTTTGGCTTTCTAATATTTGAATTAAGTTTTGGTCTTCAATGGTTTCCAATTCAATTTCCCAATACACTAATTTTCTGTAAAATTCAGCCCATTCATCAAACGAATTTACCATCGACATTTCCATCGCAATTTTTCTAAACTCTTTCTGATAATCTAACGTAGTTTTTTCAGAAATCAAACGCGAATGGTCTAAGTTTTTCTTTAAACTCAATAAAATCTGATTCGGATTTACGGGTTTTATTAAGTAATCGGCAATTTTACTACCAATAGCTTCTTCCATAATGTATTCTTCTTCACTTTTTGTAATCATAATTACAGGTGTAGAAGATTTAAATTCTTTCATTTCCGAAAGGGTTTCTAAACCCGAAAGTCCAGGCATATTTTCATCTAAAAAAACCACATCAAAGGCGGTTTCTTTGTATAAGTCAATCGCGTCTTGTCCGTTGTTACAAGTAGTCACGGTATAGTTTTTCTTTTCTAAAAATAAGATATGTGGCTTCAATAAGTCAATTTCGTCGTCTACCCAAAGTATTTTTATATTGTTCATCGTATGTTGGATTTAAAAGTGCAAGTTACTATATGTTAAACGTAAATTTTCTTAAAAATTGTGTAAAATTTTGAAAATTTTGAAAATTCAAATCTACACTTTCAAAAATCGTGTAAGAAAAATGTTCCAAATCCTTCTGTTTTTAAGTTCAGCTAACTCAATTTAAAACTTATTCTATTTTTTCTTACATTTGTTACACAAAAACATTTTCTGTGAGCCAAATTAATAAATTAAAAATACTCAACGATCCAATTTATGGTTTTATCACCATTCCCAATACTTTACTTTACGATTTAATTCAGCATCCGTATTTTCAGCGTTTGCGTCGTATTTCTCAAATGGGCTTGTCTTATTTGGTTTATCCAGGGGCACATCATACCCGTTTTCATCACGCTTTAGGGTGTATGCATATTATGCAAAAAGCGGTTCAAACACTTAAATTTAAAGGTGTTGCCATTTCTGATGAAGAAGAAAACGCATTATATGTCGCAATTTTATTACACGATATCGGACACGGACCTTTTAGTCACGCTTTGGAAAACAGTGTAGTAGAAGAAGTACATCACGAAGAGTTGTCGTTGTTGTTTATGGAGCAATTAAATATTGAATTTGATGGAAAATTAGCGTTAGCCATCCAAGTTTTTAAAGGCGAATACCATAGAAAATTTATGTTGCAATTGATTTCCAGTCAGTTAGATATGGATCGTATGGATTACCTAAAACGTGATAGTTTTTATACGGGTGTGAATGAAGGAAACGTAAATAGCGAACGATTAATTCAAATGCTAAACGTACAAGACGATGTGTTGGTAATGGAAGAAAAAGGAATTTATTCTATAGAAAAGTTTCTTATGGCGCGCCGATTAATGTATTGGCAAGCGTACTTACATAAAACCAGTGTAGTAGCTGAATTAACGTTAACTAAGATATTAAAACGTGCAAAAGAGCTTTCATCTAAAGGTGAAGTATTATTTGGAAGTCCGTTTTTATTGTTCTTTTTAAATCATAAAATTGAATTAAAACAAATAGATAAAACCATCTTAGATACGTTTTCTAATTTAGATGATTACGATGTATTAGGTGCGATTAAACAATGGCAATTTCACGACGATTTTGTGCTGAGTTCTTTAAGTAAAATGGTGATAAATAGAAATCTATTAAAGATTGAATTAACAGAAGATAAAGTAAACAAAATCAAATTATTAGAGTTAAAAGAAAAGTATATAAAACTATATAATCTTTCCGATAAAGATGTGGACTATTTTGTGTTCAAAGGGAAAATAAAAAATGAGGCCTATAGTAAATCTTCGGAGCCAATTAGTATATTAAAAAAGGATAAAACAATTGAAAATGTGGTAGCCGCTTCAGATCAAATGCATTTAAAAGCATTGTCTAAAACCATCGTTAAATATTTTATTTGTTATCCGAAAGCGGGAGATTAAGGTTAATTTTTATATTTTTGCACAGACGAAATGAGTAAAATTAATTTTACACAAAGTAATCATATATATAATGACGTGTTCGTCTTAAATATAGATAGGCAATAAAGCAAATAAAATGAAATTTACAGCAGGACAAATAGCAGGTATATTGGATGGAGTCGTTTTTGGAAATCCAGATGCTGAAGTATATAAATTAGCTAAAATAGAGGAAGGAACAGAAGGTTCGCTAACTTTTTTAGCTAATATTAAGTATTCCAATTATTTATATAGCACAAACGCCACTATAGTTATTGTAAATAAATCGTATGAGCTTGAAAATGAAGTAAAAGCAACATTAATTAAAGTGGATGATGCGTACAGTTCTTTTTCAAAATTATTAGAATATTACAATCAAATTAAACTAATGAAATCGGGTATCGAGCAACCTTCTGTTATTTCAGAAGGCGTAACCTATGGTGATGATTTATATTTAGGTAGTTTTTGCTACATTGGTAAAAACGTACGAATTGGAAATAATGTAAAAATTTATCCAAATAGTTTTATTGGCGATAACGTAACTATTGGCGATAATTGTGTGTTTTTTGCAGGAGTGAGGGTATATTCTGAAACCGAAATAGGCAATCACGTAACCATTCATTCTGGTTCCATTATTGGTTCTGATGGATTTGGTTTTGCTCCACAAGAGGACGGTTCGTATTCTAAAATTCCACAAATTGGAAATGTCGTTATCGAAGACCATGTAGAAATCGGTTCGTGTTCTACAGTAGATAGAGCAACACTTGGAACTACATATATTCGAAAAGGTGCGAAGTTAGACAACCAAATTCAAGTGGCACATAATGTAGAAATAGGTGAAAATACCGTAATTGCTGCTCAAACTGGCATTGCAGGTTCTACTAAAATTGGTAAGAACTGTATGATTGGCGGACAAGTAGGAATTGCAGGACATATTACAATAGGCGATAGAGTAAAAATTCAAGCCCAATCAGGTATCGGAAAAAGTTTAAAAGACGGAGAAGTAGTACAAGGTAGCCCAGCGTTTAATTATGGCGATTTTGCGAAGTCATTCGTACACTTTAGAAATTTACCAAAAATCGTTAATGAAATAGAAGAATTAAAAAAGATTAATATATAAAATCATGTTAAAACAAACAACTCTAAAAAGCGAAATTTCTTTAAAAGGTGTCGGACTTCATACGGGACAGGAAGTGACGATTACTTTCAAACCTGCACCAATTAATAATGGTTTTACATTTGTACGTGTCGATTTAGAAGGAAGCCCAATAATTGAAGCAGATGCCAATTATGTGGTAAACACACAACGTGGTACTAATTTAGAGAAATTAGGAGTCATGATTCAAACTCCTGAGCATGTTTTGGCAGCTTTAGTAGGTTGTGATTTAGATAATGTGATAATTGAATTAAATTCTTCTGAATTGCCTATTATGGATGGTTCTTCAAAATATTTTGTAGAAGCATTAGAAAAAGTAGGAAGTGTTGAGCAAGAAGCCGAAAGAAAAATATATGTTGTAAAAGATGTAATTTCATACTTAGATGAAGCTACAGGCAGCGAAATTACTATAATTCCAAGTGATGGGTATTGTGTTACAGCAATGGTTGATTTTGGTACAAAAGTATTAGGAACACAAAATGCAAACATGAAAAACATTTCTGATTTTAAATCGGAAATAGCAGAATGTAGAACGTTTAGTTTCTTACATGAATTAGAAGCACTATTAAATAACGGATTAATTAAAGGTGGCGATTTAAATAATGCCATAGTATACGTAGATAAAGAAATTTCTGACGAAACTATGGGTAATTTAAAGAAGGCTTTCAATAAAGAACATATTTCAGTAAAAGAAAACGGAATTTTAGATAATTTAACGTTGCATCATCCAAACGAAGCGGCACGCCATAAACTATTAGATATAGTGGGTGACTTGTCATTAATTGGAAGAAGAATTCAAGGAAAGGTAATTGCTAATAAACCAGGGCATTTTGTAAACACTCAATTTGCTAAAAAAGTTTCAAAAATTATTAAATTGGAAGAGAAAAACCAAATTCCAGTTTACGATTTACATAAAGATCCGGTATTGGATATCCATGGAATTATGGATTTACTACCTCACAGACCTCCGTTCTTATTAGTAGATAAAATTTTAGAATTATCTGAAACGCATGTAGTGGGCTTGAAAAACGTCACGATGAATGAACCTTTCTTTATTGGACATTTTCCAGGTGCGCCAGTGATGCCGGGTGTATTGCAAGTAGAAGCTATGGCACAAACGGGCGGTATTTTAATTTTAAGTACGGTGCCAGATCCAGAAAATTATCTTACCTTCTTTATGAAAATAGATAATGTAAAATTCAAACAAAAAGTATTACCAGGTGATACTATTGTTTTTAAATGCGAATTAATAACACCAATTAGAAGAGGAATTTGCCATATGCAAGCCTACGCGTATGCCAACGGTAAATTGGTTTCGGAAGCTGAATTAATGGCACAAATAGTAAAAGTAAAAAACGATTAAATAAAGAATCCTTTGTTTAGTTGTATTGCAAATACTTTTAATCAATAGGATATTAAATAAAAATATATGAATCAACCTTTAGCATACGTTCATCCAGGAGCAAAAATTGCAAGAAATGTAGTTATCGATCCGTTTACTACCATTCATAATAATGTAGAAATCGGAGAAGGAACTTGGATAGGCTCTAATGTAACCATTATGGAAGGCGCAAGAATTGGTAAAAATTGTAATATTTTTCCAGGATCGGTCATTTCTGCCGTACCACAAGATTTGAAGTTTGGTGGTGAAGATTCTTTAGCAATAATAGGTGATAACACTACAGTTAGAGAATGTGTTACCATTAATAGAGGTACCGTTGCAGCAGGAAAAACAGTAATTGGTAATAATTGTTTAATTATGGCAACGGCTCACATTGCGCACGATTGTATGATAGGTGATAATGCTATTATTGTTAACGGTGTGGCATTAGCTGGGCATGTTACAGTTGGTAAATATGCTGTAATTGGTGGTTTAGCTGCAGTACATCAATTTATCTCTATAGGTGACCACGCTATGGTTTCTGGTGGAAGTTTGGTAAGAAAAGATGTGCCACCTTTTTCAAAAGCAGCAAAAGAACCTTTATCATATGTAGGAATTAATTCTGTAGGATTAAGAAGAAGAGGGTTTACCACAGAAAAAATAAGAGAGATTCAAGATATATACCGAATTTTATATCAGAAAAATTACAATACGTCTCAAGCAATGAGTATTATTGAAGCCGAAATGGAAGCGACTCCAGAAAGAGATGAGATTTTAGATTTCATTAGAAATTCGTCTCGTGGTATCATGAAAGGCTATACAGGTAGCGTTTAAATAGATAAAATAAAAACATAATATAAAAATAAACAATATGGCAAGTACATCAGATATTAGAAATGGTTTATGTATTAAATTTAATCACGACATTTATAAAATCATCGAATTCTTACACGTAAAACCAGGTAAAGGTCCTGCTTTTGTGAGAACAAAATTAAAATCGTTAACTAACGGAAAAGTATTAGACAATACGTTTTCTGCAGGTCATAAAATAGATGTAGTTCGTGTAGAAACACAAACGTATCAGTTTTTGTATCCAGAAGGAAATGAATTTCACTTTATGAATATCGAATCTTTTGAACAAATTACTTTAAATAGAAATATTTTAGATGCACCAGATTTATTAAAAGAAGGTGAAAATGTAATGATTCAAATCAATACAGAAACTGATTTGCCTCTTTCTGTAGATATGGCAGCTTCTGTAATTTTAGAAGTAACTTATACTGAACCAGGTTTAAAAGGAAATACAGCTACAAATGCAACCAAACCAGCAACAGTAGAAACGGGTGCTAGCATTAATGTCCCTTTATTTATTAATGAAGGTGATAAAATTAAAATTGATACCGCATCTGGTAAATACATGGAAAGAGTTTAACATAGTAATATGTGAAAAGTGAGAAGTATAAACTTTTCACTTTTTTTATTGACTATTTTTATTTTATAAAATGAAATTCAACAAAACCTATACATTAAAACAAATTGCCGAAATCATCAAGTCTAATTATGTTGGATCTGATGATTTTCCAGTTTATGGTATGAATGAAATTCATGTGGTAACACCTGGAGATATTGTTTTTGTAGACCATCCAAAATATTACGACAAAGCGTTGCAGTCAGCGGCTACAATTGTACTAATTAACAAAGAAGTACCATGTCCAGAAGGTAAAGCATTGTTAATTTCGGATGATCCGTTCAGAGATTTTAATATATTAACCAACTATTTTAGACCTTTTCAGTTTTCAAACGTTTCAATTTCAGAAACAGCTACGATTGGAGAAGGCACACTAATACAACCCAATTGTTTTATAGGACATCACGTACAAATTGGTAAAAATTGTTTGATTCATTCCAATGTTTCCATTTACGATAATACTGTAATTGGCGATAACGTAATTATTCATGCTGGAACTATTTTAGGAGCGGATGCTTTTTATTATAAAAAACGTACTGAAGGTTTTGATCAATTGCTTTCTGGTGGACGAGTTGTTATAGAAAATAATGTAGGAATTGGTGCACTTTGTACCATTGATAAAGGCGTAACAGGCGATACTACTATTGGAGAAGGTACAAAAATTGACAATCAGGTTCATGTAGGACATGACACCGTTATTGGAAAAAAATGTTTAATTGCTTCCCAAACCGGAATTGCAGGTTGTGTGATTATTGAAGATGAGGTGACGCTTTGGGGCCAAGTAGGTACCACCAGTGGTATAACTATTGGTGCGAAAGCTGTAATTATGGGACAAACCGGAGTTACAAAGTCAATTGAAGGTGGAAAATCGTATTTTGGAACACCAATTGAGGAATCTCGCGAAAAATTAAAACAATTGGCTAATATTAAACGTATCCCTGAGATTCTAGAAACAATGAAAAACTATTCTAAATAAATATAGCGCTTTCCATCTCACTGTTTAAATAAACAAATGGATACCAAATTAGCAAAATAGTAGAAAAAAAAGTATAAAAAAATTAATTTATTACTGGCAAAAAACTTATTTTTGCTCAACTTTTAAAAAACAAATAACCTCATGAGTGTTTTAGTAAATAAAAATTCAAAAATTATAGTTCAAGGATTTACAGGAAGTGAAGGAACGTTTCACGCTTCTCAAATGATTGAATATGGTACAAATGTAGTAGGTGGTGTAACGCCAGGTAAAGGTGGTACGTTGCATTTAGATAGACCTGTTTTTAATACGGTTAAAGACGCTGTTAAAACAGCTGGAGCAGATACTTCAATCATTTTTGTACCGCCAGCTTTTGCTGCAGATGCGATTATGGAAGCTGCAGATGCAGGAATTAAAGTAATTATTTGTATCACGGAAGGAATTCCAGTTGCAGATATGATTAAAGCATATGATTTTATTCAAGGTAAAGACTGTCGTTTAGTAGGTCCTAACTGTCCGGGTGTAATTACTCCAGGTGAAGCTAAAGTTGGTATTATGCCAGGTTTCGTATTCAAAAAAGGAACAGTGGGTATTGTTTCTAAATCAGGAACATTAACTTACGAAGCAGCTGACCAAGTTGTAAAACAAG
>JBFYPW010000088.1:0-8277 GCA_041303115.1 Flavobacterium sp. | reverse complement strand
AAGGAGAATTGTACTTACAAGAGCCTGAAAAAGTAAATCGCAAGGTTTTTAACTCTAATTTTCAATTGGACGGATTGGATTTCTTAGAACCAAACATACATTTATTTAGTTTTAACAATCCGTATGGTGCTTGTCCTACTTGCGAAGGCTATGGAAGTGTGATTGGTATTGACGAAGAACTTGTTGTGCCAAACACCGCGCTTTCTGTATATGAAAATGCCATTTATCCTTGGCGAGGAGAAAGTATGGGTTGGTACAGAGATCAATTGGTAAACAATTCACATCATTTTGATTTTCCTATCCACAAGCCTTATTTTGAATTATCAGACGCACACAAAGCACTTGTTTGGAATGGAAATAAGTATTTCACAGGATTAAATGCTTTTTTTGCCGATTTAGAAGCAAATAATTATAAAATTCAAAATCGTGTGATGCTTTCGCGCTACAGAGGAAAAACAAAATGCCACGCTTGTAACGGTAAACGATTACGTTCTGAAACCAACAATATTAAAGTTGCAGGAAAAACCATTTCTGACTTAGTCGATTTGCCAATTATTAAATTAATTCCATTTTTTAATACCATTGAATTATCAGAATATGATGAAAAAGTTGCAAAACGTTTGTTATTAGAAATCAAAAACCGTTTGGCATTTTTAGATAACGTTGGATTAAATTATTTAAGTTTAAACAGACAATCGGCGTCCCTTTCCGGTGGTGAATCGCAACGAATTAATTTAGCTACTTCATTAGGAAGCTCGTTAGTGGGTTCTATGTATATTTTAGATGAGCCAAGTATTGGTTTACATCCAAAAGACACTGAAAAATTGATTGAAGTATTACTGAACTTAAAAAAGTTAGGTAACACGGTAATTATTGTGGAGCACGACGAAGATATTATGAAAGCCGCCGATATGATTATTGATATTGGTCCTGAAGCGGGAACTTTGGGTGGTAATTTAGTCGCGCAAGGCACGTATAAAGAAATTTTGAAATCAGATTCTTTAACGTCGAGATATTTAAACGGAAAAGAAAAAATTGAAGTGCCTAAAGTCCGAAGAAAATTCAAAAATCATATTGATATTATTGGCGCAAGAGAAAATAACTTAAAAAATATTGATGTCACTTTTCCTTTAGATTGCTTAACCGTAATTACAGGAGTTTCTGGTAGTGGAAAAAGTACGTTAGTAAAAAAGATATTATTTCCAGCTTTACAGAAAAAACTAACTGGAATTGGAGAAAAAGCAGGTCAATTTACAAGTTTAGAAGGCAGTTATTCGCACCTTAAAAACATTGAATATGTTGACCAAAATCCTATCGGAAGAAGTTCACGCTCTAATCCAGTAACGTATATCAAAGCATACGATGACATTAGAGAATTATATGCCAAACAAACCACTTCAAAATTAAGAAATTACCAAGCCAAACACTTTTCATTTAATGTTGATGGTGGAAGATGCGAAACGTGTAAAGGCGATGGCGAAGTAACTATTGAAATGCAATTTATGGCCGATGTGCATTTAGAATGCGAAACCTGTAACGGAAAACGCTTCAAAAAAGAAGTGTTGGAAGTGAATTTTGAAGGCAAAAACATCGACGATTTACTAAAAATGACCATTGATGAAGCCGTAATGTTCTTCGAAACACATGGTCAAGCAAAAATCACACAGAAATTACAACCTTTAAAAGATGTAGGCTTAGGATATGTGCAATTGGGGCAATCTTCTTCTACTCTTTCTGGGGGTGAAGCACAACGTATTAAATTGGCTTCGTTTTTAGTAAAAGGCGCTACCAAAGAAAAAATGCTTTTCGTATTTGATGAACCTACCACTGGTTTGCATTTTCACGACATCAAAAAATTATTAAAATCTTTTGATGCCCTACTTGATAAAGGACATTCTATAATCGTAATTGAACACAATTTAGAACTTATAAAATGCGCCGATTACATTATCGATATTGGTCCTGAAGGTGGCGAAAATGGCGGGCAATTGGTCGCTTTTGGAACTCCAGAAGAAATCGCAAAAAATAAAAAATCGTTGACAGGAAAATATTTGGCGGAAAAATTGTAATTTCGATAAAATTTCAAGAGTATGAACACGTTAGAATTAAAAAACATATTAATTGAAGAAATAAATCAAATTGAAGACAAATCTTTTTTAAATGCTTTGAGAACCATAGTGGAATCAAAAATTAAAAAAGAAAATCTTTATGAAGAATATAATTCAGAGATTTTATTAGCGGAAGAAGATATTGAGAAGGGCTATACCCTTTCTCACAATGTGGTAAAAGCTAAAATTGACGAATGGAAAAAGAAATAATTTGGACTAAAACCGCTTTAGAACAATTAGAGACTATTTATTTCTATTTAATAACAAAAACAAAAAGCAAAACTACATCAAACAAAGTTGTTGCTACCATATATGAATCTGTAACAATTCTAAAATCAAATTGGGAAATTTATGAATTAGATGAAATGAAAAAATCTAATTCTGGAAATTTTAGAGCCTATGAAATTTATAATTATAGAATTTCATATAAAGTTACGCCAAACGAAATATACATAATTAGGATAAGACATACAAAACGTAATCCTAAAAAAATCTAAAATGAAATTCCAAGTAGTATCCGATTACGTTCCCACTGGCGACCAACCTCAAGCCATTGAAAAATTAGCTAAAGGCATCATCAATGGCGAAAAATTCCAAACCTTATTAGGGGTTACGGGTTCAGGAAAAACATTTACCGTAGCCAATGTGGTTCAGGAAGTGCAGAAACCTACTTTAGTTTTAGCTCACAACAAAACTTTAGCGGCACAATTGTATTCGGAATTTAAGCAATTTTTTCCTAATAATTCGGTGCAATATTTTGTATCGTACTATGATTATTACCAACCCGAAGCCTTTATTCCGGTAACGGGAACCTATATAGAAAAAGATTTATCTATTAACGAAGAACTAGAAAAACTTCGTTTAAGCACCACCTCTGCCCTGCTTTCAGGTCGGAGAGATATTATTGTGATTTCATCCGTTTCATGTTTGTATGGAATTGGAAATCCGGTTGAATTTCAGAAAAATGTAATTACTTTAAAAAGCGGACAAGCCATTTCTCGAACCAAATTATTGCATCAATTGGTGCAAAGTTTATATGCTCGTACTGAAATGGAATTTACGCCCGGAACCTTTCGTATTAAAGGCGATACCGTAGAAGTATTTCCAAGTTATGGCGATGAACCGTTTCGAATTCACTTTTTTGGTGATGAAATTGAAGAAATTGAAGCGTTTGATGCCCGAACGTCTCAGGTATTAGAAAAATACGATTCGTTAAGCATTTATCCTGCCAATATGTTTGTGACTTCTCCAGATGTCTTACAAAAAGCCATTTGGGAAATCCAACAAGATATGGTAAAACAAGTCGAATATTTCCGAGAAATCGGCAAACATTTAGAAGCCAAACGCTTAGAAGAACGCACGAATTTCGATTTAGAAATGATTCGCGAATTGGGCTATTGTTCTGGAATTGAAAACTATTCGCGTTACCTGGATGGTCGTGAACCGGGTACACGTCCTTTCTGTTTATTAGATTATTTTCCAGACGATTACTTGATGGTTATTGATGAAAGTCACGTTACCATATCGCAAGTACACGCTATGTATGGTGGCGACAGAAGCCGAAAAGAAAACTTGGTAGAATACGGATTTCGTTTGCCTGCCGCAATGGACAACCGTCCTTTAAAATTTGAAGAATTTGAAGCCCTACAAAATCAAGTAGTATATGTTTCTGCCACACCTGCCGACTATGAAATGCAAAAATCAGAAGGGGTGTATGTAGAGCAAATTATTCGTCCTACAGGATTGTTAGATCCGATTATAGAAATTCGTCCAAGTGCGAATCAAATAGACGATTTAATTGAGGAAATTCAATTGCGATGCGAAGCCGACGAGCGTGTTTTAGTCACAACGTTAACCAAAAGAATGGCAGAAGAATTAGCCAAATACTTGACTAAAGTTTCGATACGATGCCGTTACATTCATTCGGATGTAGATACTTTGGAACGTGTAGAAATTATGCAAGACTTACGAAAAGGCGTTTTTGATGTGCTAATTGGCGTCAACCTATTACGTGAAGGATTAGATTTACCCGAAGTATCGCTTGTGGCGATTTTAGATGCTGACAAAGAAGGCTTTTTACGTAGCAAACGTTCGTTAACGCAAACCGTTGGAAGAGCCGCCAGAAACATTAACGGAAAAGCCATTATGTATGCCGACAAAATTACGGCAAGTATGCAACACACCATAGACGAAACCATTTACCGACGTGAAAAACAAACCGCTTACAATACCTTACACGGCAAAACGCCACAATCGTTAAACAAAAGTTTAGGAAACGCGTTTGGTGCCAATTCTGTTTCTACACAATACTTCGAAAACCAAGCGTATAAAGCCGCAGAACCCGAAAGCGAGTACCTAAGCAAACCCGAAATTGAAAAGAAAATTAGGGATAAACGAAAACTTATGGAAAAAGCCGCTAAAGAATTAGACTTTATGCAAGCCGCCAAGTTTAGAGATGAAATAAAAGCATTGCAAGAAAAGTTGTAAGCAAATTTTAAATTCCAAATCTTAAAATCCAAATTCCAAAACCCTTTTTACGACATTCTCTTTAGACTTTTTTTGAAGTAAAATCTCTACATAAACTATTGAGAATTATTTATTATATTTGAATAAATAAAACTGACGTATCTCAGACATATATACAAGTTAGAGGCAAGGCTACCAAAAATTCTCAAAAATGAAAAACATTTATACAATTTTATTAATACTTTATTTTTCAATTCAATCTTTCTCTCAAGATAAGTTTTTCTGTCCAACATATGTTTATGAAGGATTTATAAAAACCCACAAAGAAGAAAATCTTGAAATAAAATTAAATTTTATAGTACTACTCGACTCTACTTTGGTTGGTTCTTATTATTACAAGCCTCAAAATGGTTCGCTTAAATTAGTTGGACAACTTGATAAAAATAACACATTTAACCTTGTTGAAAGAGACACAAACGACAGCATAACTGGATTTTTTAATGGACAATTAACTGCTGATAAATCAAAAATAACGGGATTGTGGACTACCCCAAGTAAAGATAAAACTTTCAATTTTGAACTAAATCAAGTTAAAGGAAAGTCTTATTGGGATTTTATACAAAAAAACAGAGATTTATTTGAATACAAAGATTTGAATCTAGCGATTAGAAAAAAAGAAAAAGTATTAAGTATTGACGTTTCAAGACAAAACTTAAAAAAACTACCTAAAAAACTTTATAAATTGATAAATCTTGTTTCAATTAATCTACTTGGAAATCAATTTACTGAATTTCCATCGGTTTTGAACGAATTGAAAACTCTTGATGAGATTTCTTTAAGTACAAATAAATTAACGAAAGTTAGTTCAGAAATCGGTCAATTGAAAAATTTGAGAATTTTAATAATGAATAATAATCAACTTACATCTTTACCAAAAGAAATTGGAGAATTAACAAACTTACTCTATCTAGAAATTGGAAACAATAAGTTGACAAATTTACCTGAAGAAATTAAATACTTGACAAGTTTACAAGAATTACATATCGAAAGAAATAAATTAAGCGAATTAGAAAAAATAAAAATCAAAAAATTATTGCCTAATTGTGTAATACACTTTTGACAACCCCACTACTCCCGCACAAATCTTTTCGCGTGGTAACTAATAAACCCTTTACCCATTTTTCAACGCACGTAACATCTCTCTTTTCCCAGGTGCGCCTGGTAGTTTCATCGTTTGGAAACCTACTGCTTGCATAGCGTTTTTAATCGTGGTTCGGCACGCATACGTAGTTAATATGCCATTGCTTTTTAGCGCACGATACATTTTTTCAAAAATAGCTTCATTCCATAACTCGGGTTGTACGTTATAGCCAAAAGCATCAAAATAAACTATATCAAACGCGTTTTCATCCATAATGTCAGAAAAAAACTGCTTGCGTTTTGTTAATGTAAAATAAGGCGTTATTTCAGTAGTTTCTTCCCAAGGCAACGTGTGTAGTTGTTCAAAATCCGCTTGACGGTTGGGTACTTCCAATTGCGTGGCGTAATTTAATTGCACAATTTCATCAAAAGCTACCGGATACGCTTCTACTCCAACATAATTGACTTTAATCTGCCTTTTTTCGGCTTCTAACATCGTAATTAAAGCATTTAATCCTGTACCAAAACCAATTTCTATAATCGAAATCTCGGAAGCAGCAGCCAAAACATCTAAGCCATTTTTAATAAAAACGTGATACGCTTCTTGTATGGCACCAAACTTAGAATGATAGGTTTCATCCCATTCTGGAATATAAATTGACGTAGAACCGTCTTTCGTAATGATAATTTCGTGTTTCATCTTGTGGGTAAAAGGACAAAGGTAAATGAAATCAATGGCAATAACAATTTCAAAAATCAATAACAATTTCAAAAATCAATGGCAATAACAAACTTTTAAAAAATTAAATTCCAAAATGAAAAATAAAAATCCGTTTCATCTGTCAAATCCGTGTACCCATCAAAAACCAACTAACACTCCAAAAGATTGCTTCACAAACTCTCAATCACTATCTTTGCCTAAATTTTCATACAAATGGTTACATTCGAACAACTTAATCTTCCAATTTCGCTACAAAAAGCTATAGACGATTTAGGTTTCACAACTCCAACTCCTATCCAATCAAAAGCCTTTCCAATTGTTATGTCTGGTAGAGATGTGATGGGAATTGCACAAACCGGAACGGGAAAAACGTTTGCCTATTTGTTGCCTATTTTAAAGCAATGGCGTTTTGTACATACCGATATTCCGAGAGTACTTATTTTAGTGCCTACTCGAGAATTAGTAGTGCAAGTGCACGAAGAAATTGAAAAATTAACCAAATATATGAGTGTGCGTTCACTTGCCGTTTATGGTGGCGTGAACATCAATACACAAAAGAAAGACATTTATTCTGGAATTGATATTGTGGTGGGAACACCCGGTAGAATTATGGATTTGGCTTTAGATAATGTCTTGCGTTTTGACGATTTACAAAAATTAGTGATTGATGAATTTGATGAAATATTAAATTTAGGATTTCGAGTACAACTAACTTCTATTTTATCGATGATGCGTTCGAAAAGACAAAACATTTTGTTTTCGGCAACTATGACAGAAGAAGTAGATGATTTGTTGGATGAATTTTTCGAATTTCCAGAAGAAGTCTCGTTAGCGCCAAGTGGAACTCCATTAGAGCAAATTGAACAACGTGCTTATGTGGTGCCGAACTTTTTAACGAAGATTAATTTACTTAAACATTTATTACAAGACGAATCATACAGCCGAATTTTATTGTTTGTAAACAGTAAAAGAATGGCCGATTTTTTATTAGAACATTTAGAAGAAGATTTCCCAGGTCAGTTTGGAACGGTGCACTCCAATAAAACGCAAAATTACCGTTTAAATATGATGGAAAATTTTCAATCTGGAGAAATTAGAGGTTTAGTAACCACTGATATTATGGCTCGTGGATTGGATATTACAGATATTACACACGTAATAAATATGCAATTTCCTGAAATCCCAGAACAATATATGCACAGAATTGGTCGTACGGGTCGTGCAGATAAAGAGGGTGTTGCCATCAGTTTTATTGGTCCGAAAGAAGACGAATTTCAATTGGAAGTGGAAATGCTAATGCAAACCGAAATTAAAATTTACGAGATTCCTTCAGATGTAAAAATTGAACAACAACGCTTAGAATTCGAAAAAGATCAAAAGAAAGTAAAAACGCTTTTGAAACGTGTAAAGAAAACAGGCGGCGATGCTTTTGAGAAAAAATCAGAGAAAAACAGTAAAGTCAATTTAGGCGGTCCAGGAAAAAGAACACCAAGAAAAACCGCTTCTAGAAACCGAGGAATTGAAAGAAAACGAGACGAAAAGAAAAAGAAGAAATAATTTCTAATTCTATGAAAAACTATTTAGTAAAAAAAATACATTTAGCAAAATATATCTTTTTAATAATTGTTTTATTTATTGCAATTTCAATTCTTGCAATACTAATTAATCATTTAACATTTAATATAGATGTAAATTTAATACTTATTATTGATGCTTTAGTATTTGCTTTTTTAATTATTCCAAAAATAAAGAAAACGAGTTCAACTGATTTAGTAATTAAAATTAGCAAAGAAAAAATTTGTTTTAACGAATTTAAAATTGATATAACTAAAATAGATTATA
>JBFYPW010000087.1:0-8297 GCA_041303115.1 Flavobacterium sp. | reverse complement strand
AAATTTCAATTTGGATTAGCGGAAGCCGACGTAAAAGCCTTGATGAAAAAAGAGCTCAAATGGAGCAGTTATAAACTGTGGCGCACTCGTGTCGAAAATTGCAAAACCAAGCACAGCGCCAAACGCATTGCAGCAATCGACCGATTCAAATGCACACGACAACGCAGCATCTCCAACAATAAAATTGCTAAAAGGTAAGTTATGGAAACCAAAAAACCAGATAATGTAGTGTATTCTGAAAAAGAAGGCTACAACGCAAGCCTAATGCGCTATGGAACCAATGTAGGCGCACCCGTAATTCAAATTGATGATGTAGTAGCTTTCAAAAGCAGAGGCATTAGAAATGTCAATAAAGAATTTGAAAACAAGTTCAACGAACTCAAACAACAGTACGAAAGCCTAATGAAAGAGTTCGAATACAATGAATTGGTCTACAGTGCTAAATTCTCTTTTGAACCCGTTATTGGGGAGCTATACCACCTCTACCGTGGAGCAGATGGCCTCAACTTTCTATCATTAATTTCACCCAGAGAATGTAACAGAGAGCACCTGGGCACTTTCCGTCTCAATAGTGATAAAAAATGGATCTTTATCGAATAAAAGCACTAATTAATTAGCGCTATTCGCCACTTCCATATCATGCTAAACTAGTTTCAGCATCTCTCTTTTGTCATGCTGAACTCGTTTCAGCATCTCTCCTCATTCCTGTCATGCTGAACTCGTTTCAGCATCTCGTTTCAGCATCTCATTGCTAATTAATAACCACAAAATAAATCGAGTAAATACGTACTCATTTACTAGCAACAACTTTTATCAATTATCAATAACACATCACACTTTTCGATAGAGAGGTTGTTTTGTTATTTTCTATTTTTATGAAACTATAAGTACGATGAAATTAGACATAACTAACGTAGCAAGAATGTGAACGAAATATGTATAGTGAATACGCTAAAACGACTGTAGTTTTATTCCATACTATCATAAAAAAAGGTATGCATTCAGTCATTATTTGAATGTATTATCATCTTAAAAACACTAAAATAGAACATGAAAATTGGAAAAAAACTGAAAAACTTTCGCCAATCTTGCCAATAAGACATAAAAGTAGTTGGAAAGCTTCGCATGTATATAAGTTGGCAGAAACCTTATGACAAACTAAAAAACTAACATAAACTAATGAAGATAAAACTTTTAAATATTAAATTTATTACCTAAACTGATTAGAAAGTAGCATAATTTGTATTTTAGTTTAACATTTCGAGTTGAAAATATGTTTTTAGTTCAACATTCATTTAGTTGAATGAAACGGAGAAATTAAGCCGAACAGGAACCGTGGAAAAAATAGTAAGCAAAACTTAAAAAATGTAAACATGAAACATTTAAAATTAACACTTTTTTCTTTAATTGCACTTTTTATTAGTGCAACAATATTTGTAAGTTGTTCAGAAGACAATGAAACAACTACAAACGAAACTACAAATAAAAATGTAGATTCATTTCTAAAATCATTCTATTTTGAGTCATTTAATTATGGAAGAAAAGCCGAAATGACAATTCAAACGGAAACCTCTTTTTTAAACAAGACAGCTTCTTTTGAAGAAGTAAATGTGACAGAAGTTTTTGTAGGTAATCAAGAAAAAGCGAATGGATATGTAGTTACTGACAAAGTAACTGGAGAGTTTCTTTACTTTGTTAATGTAGATAGAACATCGTTCATCCTCACTTCTGTAGATATTGATAAAAATGAACAGTTAACTTTCAATAACATCAATACCAACGTAAGCTATACCAATACTAACGAGTTTGATTTTATTGAAATAGCATTGAATGACAGTAATAATGGAGTTAGTAATAAAATTGGACCTAGATTTTTTGGTACTGGCTATAGTTTTGGTCAACCTTCTAATACTATCCCATGTTTTAAAGGAGTTTATTCAAATTATTATGTTTTTGGCATAAATGTTAGTGGAGGTCCGGATGGTTCTCCTGTTATGGTACCAAATAGTAGTGGAACAGGTTTAACCCATGAACAAGTGCCATGTGATCAAGTGTCTTATCCTTAAATAAAAAAAATATAGGGTTGTAAAATACAACCCTATAATAAAAAATATTACTATGAAACTAAAATTATATTTTTTTGTATCTTTTTTCTTTATCAATTGTGCATTTTGTCAAGAATTTGTTGTTATAGACAATGAAACATTAGATTTTATTGAAGATGTTAGATACGAACTTTTTTACAACAAAAAAATGGTTTATGCGGATTATTGCAATAATGAAAATAAAACTATATTACCAAAAAATATTGTTTTTGACACAATTGTATTAAACAAAGTAAGTTTTGAGAAAAAAACAATAAGTAAAGAAAATATATCAAATATTATATTACTAAAAGAAAAGATTGAAATATTGAATGAAATTGTTGTAACTAATAAAAAAAATGAAATTATTCTTGGAGAAAAAAATAAATTTGTAAAAAGGAAAAGCAACGGTTTATCAAAAGACAACTTATATGGTTTAGTATTTGAAAATAAAACAAATAAGGATTTAGAAATTAATAAAATAGGTTTTTTTGTTGAAAAAATAAAATATAAAACAGCTTATAGAATAGAAATATACGAGTTCGAAGAACCTCCAATAAAAATTGGTTTTCAAGAAGCTAAATTAGGAAATTTAATAACATCTACAGATACATTATATCTTCTTCCAAATCAAAAAAATAAAATTGAACATATTTTTGATGAAAAAATAATTTTTAATAAACAACCAATATTTGTTTCTATAGAGTTAATCTGTCATTTAGATGAAAACAACAAAAGTTTTGAGCCAAATTTTAAAGATACTAGCAAAATAAAATTCTGTCTTTCTGATCACTCTAATTATTTTGCAAAAACGATGAATTCAAATACTTCAAAACTATCTGAAAAAATGATAAATATTAATGCATGGTTAAATAATGATTATATAAATTTTTTCTTTTCAAAACCTCATAAAAGTAGTATTGTAACTCCTGTGGTTTTGCTATATACAAGAAAGTTAGATTAGAAAAAAAATTAAGTTACATTGAATAAAAAAATCACTAAAGACATCTTGTAACAGCAGTTTTACAAAATGGCGGGTTCATTGCTAATTTGAAAGTCTTTAAAATTAAATAGTGCTAACAGATAGTAAAATACTTCAAAGTCAGCCACTTCGTCAAACTCCGCAAGTTAAACACAAGATTGATAAGCAATCGGAAGTCTTGTCATGCTGAACTTATCTGCATCTCCTCTCCTTTTGTCATGCTGAACTCGTTTCAGTATCTCATCTCAAACTCTCTTTAGAACCTGAAACAAGTTCAGGTTGACAAACCGTGCGTATAATTTGTTTTCTCTGTCATACTGAACTCGTTTCAGCATCTCTTCTACTTTTGTCATTCCGAACTCGTTTCAGCATCTCTCTTTTGTCATGCTGAACTCGTTTCAGCATCTCGTTTCAGCATCTCATTGCTAATTAAATAACCGCAAAATAAATCAAGCAAATACCTACTCATTTACTTGCACCAACTTTTATCAATTATCAATAACACATCACACTTTTCGATAGATGGGTTGTTTTGTTATTTTCTATTTTTATGAAACTATAAGTACGATGTAATTAGACATAACTAACGTAGCAAGAATGTGAACGAAATATGTATAGTGAATACGCTAAAACGACTGTAGTTTTATTCCATACTATCATAAAAAAAGGTATGCATTCAGTCATTATTTGAATGTATTATCATCTTAAAAACACTAAAATCGAACATGAAAATTGGAAAAAAACTGAAAAACTTCGCCAATCTTGCCAATAAGGCATAAAAGTAGGCATGTAAATAAGTTGGCAAAATATTAAAAAAACGAAACGATGAATCCATTAAATAACAATAAAACATATTTAAAAGAAAATTCTTTTTTTGCAATAATAGTTTTGTTAGCTGTAATAGTTATTATTTCATTAATTTACCATTTGTTTAGTTATGTTTATTATAACTTAATTGGAGGAAATCCTTTTTTTTCATTAATAATAATTTTAGCATTAATATCATTTTTTGGATTTAAAAAAATACCAATTGGTCATAAAGGAATAAAAATACGACTTGGTCGTAGAACAAGAAACATTGTTAGTGAAGGTTATTCTTGGAGAATTCCATTTATTGAAAAGATTGAAATAGTTGATTGTAGAGAAAGATTTGTAAGTGGTACAAATATGCGTTTGAATTTAGTAAATTTAATACCTGTTAATATTTTTGTTAGTGCATATTTTAAAATCGATGATCCTTACTATTATTTCGAAAATTATAGCACTAAAGATTTTGAAAGCAAAGTGAGTTCTGATATAATGAAAAATTTGAGAGAGTTTTTATCAAAAGATAGAATAAATGAAATAGAATTACAAAATATTAAAAGTGCAAATTTCAGAAATGATCAATTAACTCAAATTAATAGTGATTACCTTAATAAGCTTGGAATTAAAATAACAAATATCACAATAGAATCAATTCATCTTGAAGATAATATGGAATCATTTTATACAATGATTAGACAAGCAGACATTTTATCATTAGAAAAAGATTTGAGTTATTCAGACGCATTAAAAACATCACTAATTATGAATAACAAAGTTGGTAATAATTATAACAATATAAATTTTAATTCTGAAACACTTTTAGAGGGTTTAAAACAATTAAAAAGATTAAAAGTTATTGCTAATGAATAAAGTACTTTGCCTAACAAGCGTTTTGCAAGATGCGGGTAAGTGCTTTTTGTTGTAGATAATTTAAATTCTATATTATGATATATTTTTTAGGAATTATTGGTCCAATTAAAATTTTAACTTTTGGAATTATTTTTTTAATCCAGTTTATTTTTGCAGTATTTTTAATTGGTAAGTATGAGAAAGGGTGGAATTATTTCGCTTGGCTATTGGTTATATTCTTTTTACCAATTATTGGTAGTCTGGCTTACTTCATGAAAAGTTTGAATAAAGTTAAAATTATTAAATAGTAATTTTATTTCAAAAAATATCATTGTTATCCGAAAAACCAGATTAATCAAAAGCAGTTTTGGCATAGCCAAAACTGCTTTTATTTTTATTGTTACAAAATCGAAACAACCTTTGCCTAAATCGAACAAAGCATTGGTACAATCGAAAAAGGCATTGGACAAAATAGATAAGACATAAGCAACTGCAAAACTAAAACAGAACACCTCAAAATCAGGAGACTTTGCAGAGCATGGAAAAGAAATAATCATCCAATAGTACAAAGCTTCGATTAGAATTATTTGTTCAACTGATATATTTTTTCTAAAAAGAGTACCTTCTCCTCTTCAGTCCAAATAGAAGTATATACCAGAAGATTTAAAAAATTAGTACCCACTGAACCAAACAAAAACACATTGTCAAGTTTTTCATCCGTATACTTCCAAATGATATATTCTTGTTTGGCATTCTCTTTAATCCATGCTGTTTTAAATTTATTTTCTTTTCTGTATTCGGAATCCCAGACATAAAACAATTTTACATTTTCAAAATCCGTGACATTACTTTTAAAAAACGGATAGGCTTTTTTAGGATTTTGAGCAATGGCAATAACTACTCCGTCTTTATTCTTCAAATACGTCTGACCACTAACATCCATCGTATTTAATTGTTCCCAAACACCCGGAATTTTCACTTCACCTGAATTGGTTTTTACCGTTGAGAAATTTGCCTCCTGAGAAAAAATAACATGAGGTAAGAAAAAAGATAGAACTAATAATAACCGTAATCTATTCATAATTTTGTTTTTATAATTTTTATACAATACATCGAAAGGAATCAAATATAGGCTAGTTTTTAATAAAAATAGCTACTAATTGATCCAAAACAGCACAATTTATAGCAAAACTTCACAACTCTCTTTACCATTCGCTCTGCGGTTGTTTTTACAATTCAATTGCTTAAGAGCCTATCAATTGCAGGCAACTATTCCTTTTATCTAGGAACGCGAAAGGATTCGCGCACGAGCTGGGGTCTCCTCTGTCTTTTGTCATGCTGAACTCGTTTCAGCATCTCTTAAACATCTCATTACAAACTAAACGAACACGAAAGGATAAGCTCCGCTGAACTTTGTTTTGCGCACGAGTAGGGGAAAAATTTCCCGATTAGTCCTTTCCTATCTTCAAAGAATTTGCTGTAATTGAAATAAAATCAGCTGTCTCAAATGATACGTTTACAGTAGGACAACAATCTGCATCATCTTCATCATATGCTAAAAATACTAAAGTATAATTTCCCTTATCATTTTTAACAATACTTATTTCATTTCTTCCAGGTTCAGAAGAGAATTCATAATTTTTAAACCCTTTGGAATGCATTTGAGACACAAGATAATCCACATCTTTTTTTGCTAATAATTTTAATCCGTTACCCAAGTCTATGACGTCATTATCTTTTAAAAGAAGTTTTTGATAGTGATCTGATATTGTATTTTGACCAGGTGACCAATAGAATCCAATTATATTTTCATTAAAACTAATATCTTTTAATTGTCTATGATGTAAATCTGTATATAAATCATACAAATTCAATGTATAATCTTTTTTATTTCGATAAAGACTATCAACTAAGGCAAGCTGTTTTTTAAATGTTGTAACAGAATTATTTGATAAATAAATAGTATCATTTAATTGTTCAATCTTCCAATTACAATTATCGGTTTGAATAGTAGCAATTTTTTCAATTGTAGTATCAGAAATGTTAGCTAGCTCCTTAGAATATTCTTTTTTAAGGCTTTTAGCTACATCTTCTATCAATATTTTTTTGTAAAAAGTAAGTTGCTCCGCTTCTGATTTTTTAGCATTTTCTGTGTTTTCTTTTTTACAAGATAAAGTAGATAAAGCTAATAAGCTAAAAAGAATGATTTTTTTCATTTGTTTGATTTTTCAAAGTTTATATTTTAATTATAGATATTATACATCTTAATAGTGAGCTAAATTGCTATATTATTTTTTTGTGATACTGAACCTAACTAAACGAACGTGAAAGGATTCGCGCACGAGCAAATGGCAATAGAGATAAAACAAATCCAACTTTAAATGTCCTTTTTTAAGTAAAGCTTACCATATTTTAATCTAAAAAACATCACAATTTTATTTCATTTATACTTTCAATTTTTAAATCTTTATTGAATAATAAATTAATCTTTAAATGATATTTTTTATGAATTGTATTTATTTTATAAAACAATTCATAATCCACAAAATAAACATCACCTTCTTTCCTGTATTTGAATGAATCCCAAATAACATGTATTTCAATATCAGGATATTTTTTCTGATAATCGATAATACCATCTATCACCTCATTTACGGGTACATTTGTCTTGCCATACCAATTTTCAACTACCGGACTTATAAACTGGTCAAGTGATCTAATATCCCCTTTTTCGATGGTATCATAATAAAGTTGCAATTGCTTTTTTAAATCCTCTTCAGGTGAACTGGTTGCACTAGGGTAGAAATACAATAAACTTAATAATACCAAAATAAATGGAACTAAAAACAATAAAACTTTATTCTTTTTACTTTCATTAACAACAGCTATATTTTTAAAATCGGAATGATTAGGAATTGAAAAATCTAATGATTCACTTATTACAGCCTTAGAACCGACTTCATAATTAAGAAGAAAATTTTTATAAACAGTCAAATACTCAACTTTTTGAATAGGAATAAGACTCACACCCTCTGGCTCATTTGATGTACCACCATAGCCTATAACAAAAAAAACAGGTGTTTTTTCTTCCTTAACTAATGCTTCAAACCGACGAAACTGTTTTAAGTGAGCAATTTCTATTTTTCCTATAGAATCAAATCTAGAACGATATTTTGCTTCTACATAAAACTCGTTTAGTGTTTTTTTACATCTAAATTTAAAATCTGGTCTCAGCGTATCCTCTGCATAACGCTCTTTGTTCTGCTCATAATTATTGGTACGATGAATTAAATCATATAACTCTGTTGGAAAAAGGTGTTTTGCTATATAGTCTTCAAATTGTTCTCCAATTTTAAAATTTTGTTGATTTAACATTGTTTATTTCAATTATCTTATTTTTATTTACCTATTGAGGTGTAAACTCGGATTCTTTTTTTTTGAATAGTTTGTTGAATAGATTCATATTATTTATTCTTGTCATGCTGAACTCGTTTCAGCATATCCTCTTCTTTTGTCATGCTGAACTCGTTTCAGCATCTCCTCTCCTTTTGTCATTCCGCAGATTAGGAATCTCC
>JBFYPW010000086.1:0-8481 GCA_041303115.1 Flavobacterium sp. | reverse complement strand
GTTCCTGGTCGTTTTACCCATATATTATCTTTAGTTAAAACTTCGCCTTTTTTGATAGAGGCAATAGAACAAACCGTTGCGAAAGCAAAATCAATTGTTACTTGTTCTTCATCTGCAGGTTTTTTGGTTCCACCACGCATTTGCGCCATTTCGGCACTATTGATGATTAATTCTTTTGTAGCTTGTTCATCCATACTGCATACAATATCTGGACCTGTTCGGTTCATGTGATCTGTAAAGTGTCGCTCTAAAATGGATGCGCCTAATGCAACTGCACCTAAACACGCATTATTATTTAAGGTATGGTCTGATAATCCAAAAACTTTATCCGGGAAAGCTTGATGCATTTCCATCATGGCGCCAAATCGAACTAAATGAATAGGTGTTGGATACAAATTAGTAGTATGTAATAAAGCCAAAGGAACTTGATGTTTGTCAAAAATAGCCACTGCTTTTTGGATACTATCTATCGTATTCATTCCTGTACTTAAAATAACTGGTTTTCCAAAAGAGGCAATATGTTCTAATAAAGGATAATTATTGCATTCTCCCGAACCAATTTTATAAGCAGGTATGTCAAACTTTTTCAAGCGTTCGGCAGCCGCACGAGAGAAAGGTGTAGATATAAAAATCATACCTTTACTTTCTACATAGTTTTTTAATTCTAATTCGTCCTCTTCATCTAAGGCACAACGCTCCATAATTTCATAGATAGACACATCTGCATTTCCTGGAATTACTTTTTTAGCTGCACCGCTCATTTCGTCGGCAACAATATGTGTTTGGTGTTTTACCACCTCAACGCCAGCTCTATGTGCTGCATCTACCATTTCTTTGGCTACTTGCAAAGAACCCTCGTGATTGATTCCGATTTCTGCGATGACTAAGGGTGGGAAATCTGGTCCAATTTTTCTTCCTGCAATTTCTATATAGGGATTCATAAATTTAGTGATTAGTTTATTTTTCAAATATAGTGAACATTATAAAAGTTTTAAAAGCGAATTCACAATTTTACACCTCCCTAACCCTCCTCAAGGAGGGAACTCCTTCAAATCATGTTTAGTGGGAATACTTTTTTAAATAAACTTATGAAAAAGAAAAAAATAAACGTTCTTAGAACAAGCTCCCCTCTTGAGAGGGGTTGGGGAGGTGTTTCCCAAATTCTTCTATAAAAAACTCAATTGCTCTTATTACATTTTCTAGATAAACTTATGAGAAAATAAAAGTACTTAGAACAAGCTCCCCTCTTGAGAGGGGTTGGGGGTGTGTTTTTCAAATTCTTCTATAAAAAACTCAATTGCTCTTATTACATTTTCAGTATCCTTCAAAACTTGATAATCCGAAAATCGTAAAACAGTAATTCCCAACTCATTCATTCTTTTCTCCTTTACTTGGTCCTTTTCATACACTTCCAGAAACTCATGAGAATAACCATCTACTTCTATGCCCAGCATTAATTCGTAACAGAAAAAATCTAGTATGTAATTATCAATGGACTTTTGTCTATGAAAATCGTATCCATACATTTGATCCCTTTTTAATTTTTGCCAAAGAATTATTTCAGCTTTTGCAGAATTGTTTCTCAGTTGCCTGGCAAATTCTTTTAATTTTGGATTGTAGGGTATAATTTTTCGTTTCATTTTTTTAATCAAATATATTTACACCTCCCTAACCCTCCTTAAGGAGGGAACTCCTTACTAAGACTTTTAGTAAGAGAGTTACAATTTCATATATTTCCCAACCAAATACTCCGCATAATCAAAATCTTCTTGGGTATCGATATCTATAGTGGCAAAAGGATGATTAACTTCTAATGGAAAGGCATCTTTTGTAATAATTTCATTATTTAGTATAACAGATACTTTAGTAATATACAACAGGCCATTTTCGTAATATAAGGGTTCTAAGTCCTGACTACGTTGTCCAACTTCATAATTATATGGAATAAATGTATGATTTATAATTTTTCCTAATTTGTGATGACTACGCGAAACGGTAAACAAACTGTCCACTTGTCTTTCTTGAAAAAGAGCAAAGGCATCTTGTAATACATTTTGTGGTCGAAGTGGATTGGTAACTTGCAAAAGAATTACATTTTCAACTACTCCATCAATTGATTCTAAAACATGCTTTAAAGCCGAAACAGTTGGTTCAAAATCACCTGAAAGTTCTTGAGGTCTATCGATTACCAGAGCACCATATTGTAAAGCTACTTTTTTTATGCCATCATCATCAGTTGAAACATAAACCTCGTTTATAAAATCATGTTGTTTCGCATATAAAATGCTGTGTGCTAGCAAAGGAATTCCCCCCAATAGTTTTATGTTTTTACCCTGCAAACGTTTAGATCCGCCCCTGGCAGGAATGATGGCTATTGTTTTCATTTTTAATATTGATTTGCTTCTTCTGAAGTTAACCCTTTGTAACGCAAATACAATTGCCAAAAAGGTTTTCTAAAAATTAATCTCGAGAAGAATTTCATGAAAAAATCATTCAAAACTCCAAAATATACTTTATTGTCAACGTTATTTTCAAAAATTGAGGAATCTAAAATTATGCTTTCAAATTCATTCTGCATCCAATCTTCTTTTACATTTCCTAAATGATAGGCGTAGTTATTTTGCGTAGACAATCTCCACAATCCCAAATCAGTAGCGGGTCTATCTAATACTAATTTTTCGCTATCCCCTCCTAAACTATACGTTGAAAAACGTTGTTTTAGTACATCAAAACTCACCCCTTTATATGTTGCTACAAAATGTCCAGCACCAATCAAAGCGGTTGTACTTCCTCTTGTTATAGTTAATTGTTTTTCTAAATGTATAGCTTTATATAAGGATTCATTGCCAATACTCTTTGCGAAAGCTTCCATCCCCGCCTTAGCAACAACAGGCGTAAAACACATGTGTTTTGAAAAAAAAGTTTCCCCAATTATATTTGCCGTATTGTGACGTAACAATTTTGAATTAGGTACAGGTGAAACAACACCGGTTTTTGGGAAAGCCTCAAATACTTCATAAGTAGCTTTTTGCCAATCATTTAAAAACAATACATCAGCATCAGTTATGGTAATTAAAGGAAACTGATGTCCAGACAATCCTTTTAAAATTGCGTTTAATTTTCCGATTGCAGTAGTATGAATAACTTCTTGTAATTTAGCTTCTTGTTGTAACTGATTCAAATAATTCACCACTTCGATACAGCTTCCATTGTTTACAATTGTAATGTACGTTTTGTCATGGCATGTTTTAAAAAGTGATTCCAAACACAACTGCAAAATTTGAAAACTATCTTTAAAATAATCTTTTTGATGCGGAATATAAATAGGAACAATCACCTGATGGTTGTAATCAGATTTTGGAAGAACTTTATCTTTGTTTGGATTAAAACCTACTCGCATGTATCGTTTTCAATTTGTTGGTATAAAGCTACTATTTTTTGTTGGTTAACTTGATAAGCTAACCTTATTTTTGCTATTATTTTATTGATTTCAAATGCATTTTGTAATAAGCTTGGACTATTAATTGTCTTTAATACTAACTCTGAAATTGAACTTATATCATTAGGATCTTCAATTAAAAAACCATTTTTTGCGTGTGTGATAATTTCAGCAGTTACATTTCCTGGATTTGACTGAATGGGAAATGCACCCATTATTATTGCTTCTAACAATGTATTAGGCATTCCGTCTGAAATACTATTTCCTATATATAAGGCAGATTCCCCCATGAGTTGTAATAGCTCTTGATGCACTAATCCGTGACGATCATATACTTTATAAGGCAACTGGTTAGTAATAACATAGTCTTTTACCTCTTTATGGGCACCAAAAACCACCACTTCAAAACCTAATTTTTGAATTTCTGCCTGAATATTTTGCATTGCTTTTACTACTACCAAGCCTCTACCCACATGATGTTGATAGCCTTTAATCAAAATTATTTTTCGCCTAGAAATTGATTGTATTGAAGGTAAAAACTGCTCCAGATGAAAACCACCACCACCAGGAATTACACCTAAATGCTTACCGCTAAATCCTAATTGCTTCGCAATAATAAAATCTCGTTCACAATCGGTGTGTAGATATTGTATGCGGCTTAAAACAGCTTTAATTTTTGACACATGTTGTGGTTGATTTTGATAATAAAACAAATCGCTTCCCCAACATGAATATATCCATTTGATGTGTGAAAACTTTTGCATCGTTTCTAAAATGGGATAACTACAACTTTGCATTTCAAAACTATGCACTACATCGGGTTGAATTTCTTGGAGAATTTGTGCTAATTTTTCATTAGCTGTAACTTCTAAAAAAGGTTGTAAACTATTATAAAAAGTGGGTAATTTTCGTCTTAAAAAATGTTCCCCATTGATGTAGGGTAATTTTCTTTTTTTCCATTCTGTTATTTGTTGAATCGAAATTTTGGTAGGCAATTTCCCTTTTCCTAAAACATCAAACCAAAACAATTCATGTTCAGCTTCTTTCAGATTTTCAATCCAACGAACTGAATGTATAGACGGCATTGATATAAATAGGATTTTCATTTAATTGGTAACATTAATTATTGATAATAACGAATTTGTATAATTCTCAATACTATATTTTTTTATTTTATCTGAATTCTTATTTCCTTCTTTAACTCTCAAATTTTCATTTTCAATAAGCATTTGTAACTTATCTTTTAAAGTGTTTTTGTTATTTGAAATCAAAAAATCCGAAGGCTGTAATAGACCTTCACAACCCGAATGATTTGTTGCTATTACTGGTAAATCATACAACATATATTCCATAACCACATTTGGTGTCCCTTCAATTTCAGAAACTAAAACTCCAATATCTAAACAATTTAATACTTCTTCAACAGACTCACCAGATAAGAAACTTACTTTATCCAAGCAATTTAACGATTTTGAAAGAGCAACAATAGAATTGTATTTATCTAATGTTTCGTCACTATTATCTTTATTGCCTAAAAAAACCAAATGTATTTTTTTATCAGTTTTAATCTCACTAAAAGATTGTAACAATAGTTCTTGAAATTTTTCAATTCTGTAATGTGCAATCATTCCTATAACAATGGCGTCATCAGGAATTTGAAATTTCATTTTTAATAAATTACTATCTAATGTTGTTTTCTTTATGGAAACATATTGAGGCAAAACAAATAATTTTTCGTTTGAAATCTTATAGTGATGCTGAAAAACCTTTAATCCATTTGCTGCATTTGCAATTATAAATGGTGTTTGATTAAGTGCCTTTTGTTCAAGTAAATCATACGTATAATTATCTAATCCTAATTGATGCCAAAAAGTAACTTTAGCGCCTACACTTCTGTAAATTAAAGCAGCTATTTTTGAAGGTGTATTTAAGAAGGGAATTATTATATCAGGATGAAACTTAGCAACCTCTGTTTTCATCTTGTTTAAATATTTCAAGGCTCGAAATACTCTTTTAAGATTTAATAAAGAAAGCTTTTTATGAATAGTTAAGGAAGGTTCTCCAAAATAATGTATTTCGTTTATTCCACAAGCAATGGCAAATTCATGAAACTCTTTCGTAGGATAGTTAGAGTGTGTTGCAACCAAATGAACTTTGCAATTATAGTTTTTTATTAAAAAATCAGCTAATCCAAGAGCTTGTCGTTCAGCTCCACCTAACATCGCTACTTTTATCATTAAAACCACTGTTTTATTTTGAAAGCTAAAATTTGCCATGTTAGTGATATATTTTTTTTATTAATCGAGCAACACCACTTCCTTTGATGGAAGCATAAGGCAATAAAACACGGTCTACAAAAAAGAATTTGAAAACTGTTTTATTATCCAAAAAACCATAGGTTGCTAACAAATGTACTATTTTCTTGTTATCCTCTTTAAATGCTTCAACATTTTCTAAAATCTGAAAACGAAATATTTTTTTATACGATTGTACAAAATAGGTTTTTATATCTTGATTTTTAAACTGCCTTTCTGAATTTTGTCGCATCAACTCTACAACACCTAGTAATAGTGTTTGAAACGCTTTTACCATTTTGGTTTTAACTTCCAACGAATTGTATTTGGTTTGATAATTTGCATCATTTCGATAATAACAATCAATAGTGTTGAAAACCTGAAAATCGATTGCTTGTACAATTGCTTTTATGGCGACTTCTAAATCCTCAAAAACAACCAATTCAGCATTAAAACCAATCGTTTTATAAAAATCAGTTTTATAAATTGGAGCCGTAATGGGCCACTGACCATGCAATTGAATAAACGATTCTAAAATGCGGTTTTTATCTTGCTCGACTACTACTTCTTTTTTAGAAAAATCGGGTTCTTCAACAAAACGGTCCATTTGAAACACCAAGAAATCACAATCTAGATATTCTTGGAATTGAGCAACTCGATTTTCTAAACAAGTAGTTGCCAATAAATCATCGGCATCTAAAAAAATCAAGTAATCTCCTTTGGCCTTGGAAACGCCATAATTTCGAGCAGAAGAAGGTCCTTTGGGCAAATTTTCTGGTCGTTTATACCATTGAAACCGATGGTCTTTTTCTTGATAATTTACCGAAATAGTTTCCGTCAAATCTATGGAACCATCATCTACCAGAATACATTCCCAATTTACATAAGTTTGAGAAAGCACGCTATCTAAAGTGGATTTTAGATACTCACTGCTGTTAAATGTAGGGATAACTATGGAAACCAGTGGTTGCAAATTATTTATATTTATCGGAACAAAATTGGGAAAAGTTGTTTTCTTTTCCTAATAATTGGGCAGTATTTAATGGCTAAAGTTGAGGCAATTAGTTTCGGATTTGATTTTAGCAAATAAAACCAATAGTTCAACTCTGTTAGCAAACTATACTTTTCTTTGTATCGGTAATAAAATAACCAGTTTAGCAATACATCTATTTTAGAAACTTGAATATTATTTTGAAAACTCCAACGAATAACAGATTCATACATTTCAAAACGATATTGCTTATAAATGTTTTCGTCATTAAAAATATTAGTATCGTGTATTCCCCTTAACGCTACAGCTTGTGTCAAATTACTTGGCAACAACTTACACATTAACGCTAATTTTAACTGAAAATCGGTATCTTCAGCTACCTTTAACTTCTCGTTAAAAAAACCCGTTTTATCTAAAACACATTTTCTAAGAGTTAAACCATTGATATGAAAATCCCCTTTTTTTCCATCAAATAAACTTTCAAATAATTTGTACGGAGGAATAATTTCTTTAATGGTATGTAATTTTAATTCTCTACTTTCTTTCTCCGTTATGTTTCTATAAAATTGGAATCCTACAGCACTATAGGCCCCTTCGACAGTACTATCCGCTGCAAATATTTTTTTATCGGTATCAAAACGATTTTCTAAATAAAAATCATCCGCATCTAAAAAAGCAATAAAAGGTTGGGTTGCTTTTTGCAAAGCTAAATTCCGACTGGCAGAACGCCCTTTGTTGCTATTATTTTCGTGATGATAAATCTTAACTCTATCGTCTCTTTTTTGAAGTTTTTGTACAATTGCTAGTGAGTTATCTGTGCTTCCATCGTTTACTACAACCACTTCTTTTACTTCGGTATGAAACAACGCCGAAGTCACTGCTTTTTCTATATAAGCAGCTGCATTGTAGACAGGTATGATGATGGAAATATTCATTATTTTATCCAATAAATTCGTCTAACAAAACGGAAAGCATTATAAAACTCACCTAGCAAGCAAAATTTAGTAAAAGCTATTAGAACTCTTCTAAGAGTTACTTCTTTTAACTCTTTCATCACCATACCAAAATCAAACAAAAAAGCTCTTCTTTGTTCTTTTGAAAAGTAATACCATTTGTTTTGAATAATGTCTTCCAAAAACAACAATCGGGCTTTTCGCTTGAGTATAATATTGTCTTTTTTACCTGAAATATTTTCAGAAGACAATCGGACTTGAACATGGGTATCATTACATCCATACAAAATTCCACCTTCCGAAAAATCCAACCAAGCTTTATCATCTGCATGCCAAGCTAAAGGAAAATCGGTAAAGTTATATTGATTGTAACAACTCAGTCTAAAAATATATTCCGACAAAGAGCTACGACTTTCTCCAATAAAATGCTTGTAATAAGCATCCGTAGCTTTTTCTTTTACAGGATGGAAATATTTACTAGAAATGTGATTACCTTCCTCGTCAATTAAAACAGAAGCAAACTTTAACACATTGATTTTTTCTGAGTCAAGTTCTTGTTTTGTTTTATAAAATTCTTCCACTACATTTTCCCCTAACACATCATCATCTCCAAGAATCATCAACCATTCTTCATCGTTTGAAAGTGCAATGCATCGTTCCCATTGCTGTGTTAAACTAATACCTCCTAAATTACTTTCAAATCGGTGGTAAACAAAATCAAATTGACCCTCAAAGCTTTGCAACAATGCGTTACAATCCTCTGGGCTTGCATCGTCACCTACATACACTTTAAAACGCTTATCT
>JBFYPW010000085.1:0-8711 GCA_041303115.1 Flavobacterium sp. | reverse complement strand
TTCAAAAACAGTTTTCACATAAGAAACCGCAGCTTTAACACTGTGCTTATTATCTGAAGTTAATTTATAACTTGTAGATAATTGATTGTTAAAATAATCAGATTGTTCAAATTGATTCAATCTAATTAATCTATTTGGAATACTTTTTTGTGTAGCAGAAACTCCAAATTGATCTTGAATTAAACTTTCTGTAGTTCTTAAAAACATCGAATTGGTTGAAATTTGAAATCTATCAGATTTATATTTCAAACCTAACAATGCAGATGTACTTGTAATATAATTGTATGAGGTATTAACGAAATCATTATAATATTCATTTCCACCTTCAATAAATGTTCTTTCTACTCCTTGTCTAAATTGGTATTTATTATCCCAGTTTAATGACATTAAATAAGAAAATGAACGATTTTTGTCAAATTTAAATTTGTCAGAATGACTAAAACTTATACTATTATTAATTGGCGCGCTAACTTTATCTACATTCCAAGAATTGTTTGCATAGCCGTTTTTATATTCTGTAGAAGTTAATGACACATTACCTACGTTTCCATAAGGAGTTGGTATGGTTTTAAATTTCTTTTGAATTCCAAAAAAACCTTCACTATTATTAGCCGTTTCAGAAAGTAAGAAATCAATTCCATTATTACCTGTAACATAACCAAAACCTAAGCTAAGTTTAGTTTGAGCACTTTGTGGCTCAGAAGTTTCTACATTAATTGTTGCACCTGCAAAATCTCCAGGAATATTTGGATTAAAGGTTTTGTACACACTTAAAACACCAACAATATCCGTAGGAAATAAATCTAATGGAATAATTTTTTTAAACGGGCTATTAGATGGAACTTGTAAATCGTTAATTAATAAGTTATTGTATCTATTTTCTAATCCTCTTACAAAAAGCCCTTTAGATTCTGCTTTAGTAATACCGGTTACTTTCGTTAATCCTTCTTCCACATCGCTAATCCCTTTTCTTTCCATTTCTTGGGCACCGATGCTTTGTTTCATTTCCACTGCTTTTTGTTGTTCTTTCAACAAAGCGGTTTCTTTGGTCTTATTTGTAGAACCTTTAATTACAATTCCTTCAATACTATTTGAATTTTCTTGTAAAGCAACATTCTCGGTAATGGTTTCATTTGCAGCTACAGTCACAACTTTTTCAAAAGTTTTATACCCTATAAAGGCATATACAATTGTATAATTTCCTGGTTTCATAGCAATTTCATAATTACCATTGATGTCAGATTCCGCATTTATCATAGTTCCTTTTAAAGATACTGAAACAAAACTTACAGGTTGTTTGCTGTCTTTGTCAGTAATAATACCACTAACTTTAGCAGTATTTTGTGCGAAAGAGATTATTGTAAAGAATAATCCAATAAGTAGAAATTTTAATTTCATGAGTTTGTGTTTATTTTTGGCAAAAATAGAACCACCTTAATTATGTAAATGTTACTTAGAAGTTATTTATTAGTTTAGATAGTGTTAAGATAGTGTTAACATATTAAATAATGGTAAACAAGTAATTAATGTCAATTTTATATATAATTTTACACAAGTTAAATTATTTTAATTACTTTTATATTTGATATGAAAAAGAAAGACATAAAAATATTATTGGTTGATGATGAACCGGATATTTTAGAGATTGTTGGTTATAATTTAGAGCAAGCAGGCTACCACGTTACCAAAGCAGAAAATGGTAAAGAAGCGGTTAAATTGGCTATAAAAGTAAAACCACATCTAATTATTATGGATGTAATGATGCCAGAAATGGACGGGATGGAAGCGTGTGAAAAAATTAGAGAAATACCAGAATTAAAAGACACCATTATTACCTTTCTTACCGCTAGAAGCGAAGATTATTCGCAAGTAGCTGGTTTTGAAGTTGGCGCGGACGATTATATTGCTAAACCAATAAAACCAAAGTTATTAGTTAGCAAAGTAAAAGGATTATTACGCAGGCTTAAAGACGAAGAATTAGAAAATTCTGAAACGTTAACCGTTGGGAATTTGCAAATTAACCGCGAAGAATATAAAATAATTAAAGACGGAATTACCATCGTTTTACCAAGAAAAGAATTTGAACTTTTATATTTATTAGCTTCAAAACCAGGCAAAGTATTCACCAGAGCCGAAATTTTAGATAAAGTTTGGGGAAATGAAGTTATTGTAGGCGGAAGAACCATTGATGTTCACATCAGAAAACTTAGAGAAAAAATTGACGAAGATGTTTTTAAAACCATCAAAGGCGTGGGATACAAAATTGAATTAAATGGCGATTAGTTTTAAAAAATCATACAAATTTGCCTTTAAATCATCACTTTATATTTCGTTTTTTGTAGTTTTAAGTTTGTTGGTTTACCATAATTTCGTTCAGCCAATTAACTATTTTGTACTTATTGTTTTTCCAGTAACGCTATTTTTCTTTAGTTTTTTTCTAATGCAATATCGTGTAGAAGTTTTTATCTACAAACGTATAAAAAAACTATATGATGAAGTGTCTTTGTTAGACGCTACTTCTTTACAAAACAAAACCGTTACCACTGATGTTTCTACTTTAACAAATGATATTAGAAATTTTGCCAAGGAGAAAAAAATCGAAATCGAATCGTTAAATGTTCGAGAAGAATATAGAAGAGAATTTTTAGGGAATATTTCTCACGAATTAAAAACACCACTTTTTACAGTACAAGGTTATTTAGACACGCTTATTGAAGGCGGCGCCATTAAAGATAAAACCCTACGAGTAAAATACATCGAACGCGCTTCAAAAGGCGTAGAAAGATTAATTAATATTGTACAAGATTTAGATATGATTTCTAAATTTGAAGTTGGTGATTTAAACATCGACATCGAAGGATTTGATATTATTGCCGAAATTCAAAATGTTTTTGATCTTTTAGAGATGAAAGCCGATGCCAAAAACATCATTTTAATGTTCGATGAAAAATACATTAATCCTATTTTTGTTTATGCCGATAAAGATAAAATTCAGCAGGTTTTAACAAACTTAGTGATGAATTCCATCAAATACGGAAAAGAAAATGGAACTACAGAAATTGCCGTTGAAAAAATAAGTAAAACCAAAATTTTAGTGCGCATTCACGATAACGGGCAAGGAATTGAACAACAACACATGTCAAGAATCTTTGAACGCTTTTACAGAATCAACAAAAGCGGCTCCAGAGAAGAAGGTGGTTCTGGCTTAGGTTTAGCTATAGTAAAACACATTATTGAGGCACATAATGAGAAAATATTTGTGCAAAGTACGTATCAAAAAGGCTCTGAGTTTTCGTTTACCTTGAAAACGAGTAAATAATTGCGTGACCAAAACTTTAATTTTTATACTTTTGCAACATAAAATTAATTGTTGTGGGAAGTAAAAATAAATTAAAAAGATTCAACGAAAATGCTACGTTTTCAAATGTTTTTCAACCAACTCGTGAAGAAGTAGTTAGCGATAGTTTAGCATTAAAAGGGAAATGGAATTCAGATTTCTTTAAAAACGATAACCCAATTGTTTTAGAATTAGGCTGCGGAAAAGGCGAATATTCTGTAGGATTAGCAGAAAAATTTCCAAACAAAAACTTTATTGGAATTGATATTAAAGGGGCTCGATTTTGGCGCGGCGCAAAAACCGCTGTAGAAAACGGACTACAAAATGTGGCATTTCTTCGTACACAAATTGAATTAATTAAACATTGTTTTGATGAAAATGAAGTAGATGAAATTTGGATTACCTTTCCAGATCCACAAATAAAATACAAACGCACAAAACACCGTATGACCAATTCTGAATTTCTTCAGAATTATAAAAAAATACTAAAACCTAACGGGTTGATGCATTTAAAAACAGATAGCGAATTTATGCACGGCTATACATTGGGATTATTACACGGTGAAGGACACGAAGTTTTGTACGCCAATCATAACGTATACAACAACGCAGGCGCACCAGAAGAAGTAACAAGTATTCAAACCTTTTACGAAAGTCAGTATTTAAAAATAAACAAAAGTATTACGTACATTCAATTTAAAATAAAATAATGTCGATATTTTTAGCTTTTGCATTTGCAGTTTTGTTTTCGTTTGTGGGGGTTTTACCTCCAGGAATTGTTAACATGACTGTGGCTAATTATAGCGTTAAAAAAACGTTATTCAAAGCTAAAAAGTTTATCAATGGTGCTATTTTAGTGGTATGTATTCAAAGTGTTTTAGCGTTTTATTTTGCTACTTTTTTAGAGAGTCATCCGCAAGTAATGCAAAATTTAAAATTTGTAGGAAGTTTAGTTTTTATATTATTAACCTTGTTTTTTTTAGGTAAGGGAATTCAAAATGCTATTCATACTAAAGATGCCATTAAGAAGAAGTCGGCAAAAAGCAAACTAAAACCCTTTTTACACGGCATTTTTATTTCGGGTTTAAACATTTTTCCAATTCCATATTATGCCTTTGTAAGTTTGTATTTATCGGCTTTTATTGAAGATTTTTTCACAAATTTAGTTGGTTTAGCATTTGTACTTGGTACAACTCTGGGCACATTTATTGTATTTATGGGGTATGCTTTTTTGTTTAGAAAAATCAAACATAAAGTAGCGTTCTTTATTAAAAACATTAATTTTATAATTGCTATCATTACTGGATTAATTGCCGTTTTCACCATTTATAACTTAAATAAGTAAAATTAAAACCATTAAGAAATTAAGTTTATTAAGTGAATCGTTTGTTTCTTAATGGTAAAAATTATAAAAATAAATTCACTATTACAAGTTGTGAATCTGTGGTAAATTGTTATCAAACTAAAATATACCTTGAAAATAAAAGAAGACAATTTTTTTGAACGTGTGTACGAAGTCGCCCGAAAAATCCCTTACGGCAAAGTAACTTCTTACGGCGCTATTGCCAAAGCGTTGGGCGCAGGTCGTTCTGCAAGAATGGTCGGTTGGGCTATGAATGCGTGTCACGGACAAGATGATATTCCGGCGCACCGCGTTGTTAATAGGTTAGGACTTTTAACGGGAAAACACCATTTTGAAGGCACTAATTTAATGCAACAATTGTTAGAAAGCGAAGGTATTCAAGTAATTGATAATCAAATAATAGATTTCAAAAAACACTTTTGGGAACCTGATTTTTAGATTATTTCTCTATATTTTAATTACATAAGAAATTCCTATACACGCATTAACAAACTTTTATCGTTTGTCATTTGTCATTTGTCATTTTCAAACTATCTTTGCAATTCAGATTCAGTTTAAATAAAAGTAAAAAAGTTTACACAATAAAATGAAATTAGATAGAAAAGAAATACTTACCGCATTAGAAACCATTTCAATTGCTGGTGAAGGAAAAAATATGGTAGAAAGTGGTGCGGTTCAAAACGTAGTAACTTTTGGAGATGAGGTAGTTGTAGATGTAATTTTAACCACTCCGGCTTTACATATAAAAAACCGTGCAGAAGCCGATATTAAAAAGGTAATTGCCGAAAAAATAGATGCTAATGCAAAAGTTAAAGTCAATATTAAAGTAGAAGCTCCAACAAAAGAAGAAGCCAATACCATTAAAGGAAAACAAATTCCGGGCATTAGCAATATTATTGCTGTTTCTTCTGGAAAAGGTGGTGTTGGAAAATCGACTATTACAGCAAACTTAGCCGTTGCTTTATCTAAAATGGGATTTAAAGTAGGTATTTTAGATGCTGATATTTATGGGCCATCAATGCCAATTATGTTCGATGTAGAATCAGCCAAACCCATTTCAGTTGAAATAGAGGGAAAATCTAAAATGCAACCCGTACAAAGTTATGGTGTAGAACTATTATCCATCGGATTTTTCACCAAACCAGATCAAGCGGTTATTTGGCGCGGTCCGATGGCTTCAAAAGCGTTAAACCAAATGATTTTTGATGCCAACTGGGGCGAATTAGATTTTATGTTAATCGATTTACCTCCAGGAACAGGGGATATTCACTTGTCAATTATGCAATCCTTGCCGATTACGGGTGCCGTTGTAGTAAGTACGCCTCAAGCGGTTGCTTTAGCAGACGCCAAAAAAGGAGTGTCTATGTTTATGTCCGATGCGATTCAGGTACCCGTATTGGGAATTATCGAGAACATGGCTTATTTTACACCAGAAGAACTTCCAGAAAATAAATATTATATCTTTGGAAAAGAAGGTGCTAAAAACTTAGCAGCAGATTTAGAAGTGCCGTTTTTAGGTGAAGTACCTTTAGTGCAAAGTATCAGAGAGGCAGGAGATTATGGAAGACCAGCAGCCATGCAAACAGGAACGATTTTAGAAACTGTTTTTGAAGAATTAGCCAGAAGTGTAGTAGCAGAAACCGTAAAAAGAAACGAAACATTACCTGCTACAGAGGCAATAAAAATAACAACAATGGCAGGATGTTCTGCTGTAAAAAAATAGACATTTTAAATTTCTTAGACATTTCAGTCTAAAAATCTAAAGATTCTAATAATCTATTAAAGTCTAAATAAATGACAGAAATTGAAATAACCGAAAACATTGAGAAAGCTTTAGCTGAAATTCGTCCGTTTTTAAATTCAGACGGAGGCGATATTGAATTAGTAGAAGTTCTTGATGGCAAACACGTAAAAGTTAGATTACAAGGCGCTTGTACGAGTTGCAGTTTAAGCATCAGCACAATGAAAGCGGGTGTAGAAACTACCATCAAAAAGTTTGTTCCGCAAATAGAAACAGTAGAAAACGTAGGTTAATTTTTTAACCTGATAAATGTCATAATAAAATACATTACAAATTAATTTCTTTGTCATGTAAAATAAAATTCTCGTTTTATTACCTAAATATATTCAAGAAACTTTACGTTTCTATTGTATATTTTGAGATGAGAGGGTTTAAAAAAACAAAATATATGATTGAAACAGATATATTAATAATTGGAGCAGGTCCTACAGGACTTTTTACTGTTTTTGAAGCGGGTTTATTACAATTAAAATGTCATATTATTGATGCACTTCCTCAACCAGGAGGACAGTTAGCGGAATTATATCCAAAAAAACCCATTTTTGATATTCCAGGTTATCCAGAAGTTTTAGCAGGTGATTTGGTTACCAATTTAATGGAACAAATTAAGCAATTTCAACCGGGTTTTACCTTAGCTGAAACGGCTGAAACAATAGAAAAATTAGAAGACGGGTCGTTTATAGTTACTACTAATAAAGGCACAAAACACAAAGCAAAAGCGATTGCAATTGCGGGCGGTTTAGGAACTTTTGAACCGAGAAAGCCTGTTCTAAAAGACATAGAATTTTATGAAAATGAAGACCGAGGCGTCGATTATTTTGTAAAAGATCCAGAAAAATATCGAAACAAAAATATTGTAATTGCAGGCGGTGGTGATTCTGCGTTAGATTGGAGTATTTTCCTTGCAAATGTTGCCGCTTCTGTCACATTAATTCACCGAAGAAATGAGTTTCGTGGGGCATTGGATTCAGTAGAAAAAGTCCAGGAATTAAAATCTGCAGGAAAAATAAAATTAATCACACCAGCCGAAGTTTCGAGTTTAAACGGTACGGAAAGAATTGAATCGATTACCATTGAGACAAATGGCGAACAAATGAATGTACCTACCGATTATTTTATACCGCTTTTTGGTTTAACACCAAAATTAGGCGCTATTGCTAATTGGGGATTAGAGATTGAAAAAAACGCCATCAAAGTAAACAATGCCTTAGATTATCAAACCAATATTGATGGAATTTATGCTATTGGCGATGTAAACACCTATCCTGGAAAGCTGAAGCTAATTTTATGCGGTTTCCACGAAGCTACACTAATGTGTCAAAGCGTATACAACCGAATTAATCCAGGAAAACGTTATGTGTTAAAATACACCACAGTTTCTGGAGTAGACGGATTTGATGGCACAAGAAAAGAAGCTGAAAAAGCGGTTGTAAAAGCAATTGATTAATTATGAGTCAAGATGTAACCCTATTTATTACGGATAGAAACGGAGTGAAACACGAAGTGTTGGCCCCAACGGATATGAATATGAATGTGATGGAACTCATCCGTTCTTATGAATTGGCAGAAGAAGGAACCGTTGGAATTTGTGGAGGAATGGCTATGTGTGCTTCGTGCCAATGTTATGTTCTAAACGATGTTTTAAAAACCGAAAGAAACGACGACGAAGAAGCTATGTTAGCTGATGCCTATCACGTGAAAGACAATAGTCGATTAGGGTGTCAAATACATATTTCGCAAGACCTAGAAGGGTTAGAAATAGAAATTGCACCAGAACAATAAAAAAGCGAGAAGTATTTCTCGCTTTTTATTTTATTCTAGTATTTATTGAAATGCCTGTTCTAAATCGGCAAGTAAGTCTGAAATGTCTTCTACACCCACGCTTAAACGCACTAAATCGTCTGTAATACCAATTTCTTTTCGTTTTTCTTCAGGAATTGAGGCGTGTGTCATTAAAGCAGGATGATTGGCTAATGATTCCACACCACCCAAAGATTCGGCTAACGTGAATACTTTTACTTTTTCTAACATTTTAATCGCATCGGCTTTCGCACCCGATTTAAAGGTAAAAGAAACCATACCGCCAAAACCACCAATCATTTGTTTCTTGGCAATTTCGTGATTTGGATGACTTTCTAATCCTGGATAATAAACAGTAGCTACTTTTGGATGATTTACTAAATATTCCGCTACTTTTGCTCCGTTTTCAC
>JBFYPW010000084.1:0-8899 GCA_041303115.1 Flavobacterium sp. | reverse complement strand
ATTCTTTGTGGATTTGAGTTTGAAAACGAAAGCAATAGTATAGTTTTAGAAGGCGAAGTTACCTTAGTAAATGTAGCTTTCAACCCAGAAAGAAACGGCATCAAAGCAGAACCTTTTTCAGAAGAAATGAAAGAAAAAATCAAAAAATATTTAAATTCATAAAAACTTAGCGAAACTCTGTGATAACTTAGTGAAACTTTGTGTAACAACATAACTATGGAATTCAAAAAATTTAAAGCCGCTACTGTTCAAACCTCACCTGTATTTCTAAACGTAGAAAAGACAGTTGATAAAGCGATTTCTTTTATTAAAGAAGCGGCCTCAAACCAAGCAAAACTTATTGCTTTTCCTGAAGTATTTATTTCGGGGTATCCTTATTGGAATTGGATCATGACGCCCGTTCAAGGGAGTAAGTGGTACGAGCAATTATATAAAAATTCAGTAGATGTTTCTGGACCTGAAATCAAGAAATTATGCCAGGCAGCTAAAGAAAACGATATTCATATTGTCATGGGAATCAACGAAAGAGGTTCAAGTTTTGGCGAAATTTACAATACCAATTTAATCATTGATAATAAAGGCGTTATCATCGGAAAACACAGAAAGTTAGTGCCAACTTGGGCAGAAAAACTGACATGGACTTCAGGCGATGGTTCTTCGCTAAAAGTATATAATACCGAAATAGGACCTATCGGAACTTTAGCGTGTGGCGAAAACACCAATACTTTGGCACGTTTCACACTGCTTTCTCAGGGCGAATTGATTCACATTGCAAACTATATTTCATTACCCGTTGCACCACCAGATTATGATATGGCGGAAGCGATAAAAATTCGTGCCGCAGCGCATTCTTTTGAAGGAAAATTATTTACGATTGTTTCGTGTTCAACGGTTTCTCAAGAAATAAAAGATGCATTACGTGCCGATGTGCCAAATGTAGATGAATTATTAGACCGAAAAAGCTCAGCATTTTCTGGATTTATAGGTCCAAATGGCGCTGTCATAGGGCAACCTTTGATTGATGAGGAAGGAATGGTATATGCTGAAATTGACTTAGAAAAGTGCATCCAACCGAAACAAATGCACGATATTTTAGGACATTACAACCGATTTGATATTTTCGATTTACGAGTAAATACGGCTCCTACACGAAAAATCACGTTTATTGACAATCACGAGGAATTTAATAAAAGATAAATAATTGTTGACTGAGGTACTCGAAGTCAACAATTTAAAATAAAAATTATGGAAGAAAATAACTTTTCAGATGACCAAATTGGTCGTGCAAGAGTACAAGATTCACCAGAATTAGTTGCCTATTACAAAGAATTGGAAACATTAGGTGCTGGTGCTTTATGGACTGTAGCTAATGATATCGAACCTTGGGAACCGCGTTCGTCATCCGTACCCATGCTATGGAAATATGATGATTTACGCGATTTAGTTTTAAAATCATCCGAATTAGTAACACCTGAACAAGCTGGAAGACGTGTCGTATATTTGGTAAACGATAAACGTAAAGATGTATCAGCAGCTGTGGGTTGGTTGTACACTGGAATTCAAGTAACGCGTCCAGGTGAAAGTACTTCGGCGCACCGTCATAAGGCATCGGCATTACGATTTATTATGGAAGGCGAAAAAGGCTATACCGTTGTGGATGGTAATAAAATTATGCTTGAAGTGAATGATTTTGTTATTACACCCAATTCCACTTGGCACGAACATGGTGTAGAAGAAGGCGGGAAAACTTGTATTTGGCAAGATGGTTTAGATATTCCCTTAGTAAATGCTTTAGAAGCAAATGATTATGCCGTTTATGATGGCAAACAACCTTTGGTGAAACCTTTAAATTATTCACCTATTACCTATGGTTGTGCAGGATTAATTCCAGCAGATAATACGTGGGACAAACCCTATTCGCCTTTATTCAAATATTCTTGGAAAAATGTGTATCCAGCACTTTTAGAAGCTCAAAAAGTAAATGAAGTTAATCCGTTTGATGGCATTTTTATGCAATATTCGAATCCGTTAACAGGCGGACACGTGATGCAAACGATGGGAGCCGCGATGCAATTATTACCAGCTGGTTTCAAAGGAAAAGCACACAAGCATACAGGTTCTTTCGTATATCAATGTGCAAAAGGAAAAGGTTTTTCAATTATAAACGGACAACGTTTCGATTGGAAGGAAAGAGATATTTTCTGTGTTCCGAGTTGGGCTTGGCACGAACATCATAACTTATCCGAAACCGAAGATGCTTGCTTATTTCAGTTCAACGATTTACCTGTAATTGAAAGTTTGGGGCTTTTTCAATCAAGAGAATTGGAAGAAAACAATGGACATCAGCCAATTCAATAACAATATCAAATTCAAAAATCAATAAAAAACTTTGCTACTTTGTAACTTAGCAACTTTGAAACATAAAAAATATGAAACTACTTACCTACAAAACACAAGACACCGAGCCACGTTTAGGCTTCTTTCATAAGAATCAAGTCATTGACATGGAAGATTTTGGAGAAATATCTAATTTCCCATTACCTAATGATATGTTGGAATTAATTGATATGGGATTTGAAATTATTGCTGAAATAAGTGAATTAATTTCGGAAACACCAGAAAATTTCTTCGAAGAAATCGCTTATGAAATGAACGAAGTTACGATTTTAGCGCCTATCGAAAAACCAAGAAAAAACATCATTGGTATTGGATTAAATTACACCGAACACGTGGCAGAAAGTGCACGCGGTTTAGATACTACCGGAAAACTACCAACGAAACCTATTATTTTCTCCAAACCACCTACAACGGTTACAGGAACTAATACGGAAATAATAAAAAATACAAAATTAACATCACAATTAGATTGGGAATGTGAATTGGCAGTTGTTGTTTCTAAAAAAGGGAAATATGTAACCAAAGAAAATGCGATGGATTATGTGTTTGGTTACACTGTAATTAATGATATATCTGCTCGTGATTGTCGTAGAGAAGGACAATGGATTGTATCTAAAGGACAAGATACTTTTGCTCCAATGGGACCATTTTTAGTTACGAAAGACGAAATTGAAAACCCGCACAACTTGAATTTATCATTAAAAGTAAACGGAGTTGAAAAACAAAATTCCAACACAAAATTTATGCTTTTCAATATCAATGATTTGATTGAAGATTTAAGTATCGTATTTACCTTAGAACCAGGCGACATCATAGCAACAGGCACGCCAGCAGGAGTTGGCGCAGGAAGAAACCCACAAGAATGGATGCATAATGGTGATGTGGTAGAAGCTACAGTGGAAGGAATTGGAACCATTGTAAACACGATTAAGGAGATATAATTTATAAAACACAGAATGAAGAAATTAAAATAATTTTTAAATTTCTTGGATTTCTTTAATCTGTGTTGCAATTAAAATTAATAAAATGAAATACAGAATAGGACAAATAGTTCCATCCTCAAACGTAACGATGGAAACCGAAATACCAGCTATTTTTCGTTCACGCGAAACCATTTTGCCTGAGCGTTTTACGTTTCACAGCAGTAGAATGCGTATGAAAAAAGTAACCAAAGAAGAATTGGAAGCCATGGACGCGATGAGTTTGAAATGTGCACAAGAATTGTCAGATGCTCATGTAGACGTAATGGGTTATGCCTGTTTGGTAGCCATTATGAGTATGGGACGCGGGTATCATTGTGTGTCGGAAGTAAATTTACACCAAGAAACAATTGCTAATGATTTTCCAACGCCTATTGTTACATCTGCAGGTGCATTAATCAATGGACTGAAGGTTTTGGGTGCGAAACAAATTTCAATTATTACGCCGTATATGCGACCATTAACCGATATGGTGGTGGATTATATTGAAAATCAAGGCATCAAAGTAAAACAAAGTATTGCTTTAGAAATTTCTGATAATTTAGAAGTTGCCGCTCAAAACCCAATGAATTTATTGGAAATCTATAAACAATTGGATTTAACAGATGTCGATGTTTTGGTTGCTTCAGCTTGTGTGCAAATGCCATCGTTGGAAGCTATTGATTTAATTCAAGCCGAATGTGGTATTCCAGTTACATCAGCCGCGGTTTGTACCACGTATGAAATGATGAAGAAAATTGGAATCGAAGCCAAATCAGCTATTGGTGGCGAATTATTAAGCGGAAAATATTAAATTCAATCAAAATCATAAAAAAATGCGTTCTGAAAATTAATCAGAACGCATTTTGCAATTTATATAGAATATTTTAAAAACTATATTTTGCTCCGCCGTATATATTTCTTCCTGCAGCATTAATTCCTGATGCAAAATTTCTATATTGCGTATCTAAAATATTTTCTATTCCTGTAAATAAAGTAAACCCTTCTATTGATTTCGTTGCCGCTTTAAAATTATACGTCTCCCACGCTGGCATACCATTTGCCGGCGCATAATTTAAGTTGTCTTCACCACTTGTAGAATAATCACTTAAGTGTTTTTTTCCGTTGAACAACATATAAGCTTCAAAAGTGGCCCATTTAGGTGTGTAATTAATTCCTAATTTTCCAAAATAAGGCGGAATATGATCTAAAGGTCTTTTGTTTTCATCAGTAGTAACTCTTCCTAAAGTAAAATTATACGAACCATTAAATTGCACGTTCTTAGCCAAAGTTGTTTTTATATTTCCGTTCACTCCAGTTACAAATGCTTTTCCTAAATTTTGATTGGCAATTACGTTTCTTACATCTCCTCCACCAAAATCGTATGTGTTTTGATTATTAAAATTAAATTTATCTGTTACAATGGCATCGTATAATTGCGTGTAAAAATAGGTAGCATCAAATTGATATTTGTTCGATTTAGATTTTAAAACAAATCCAAAATCTCCGGTAATAGTTTGTTCTGGTTTCAAATCTTTATTTGGAACTATTAAAGTCCCAGCACCAGATTCAAATATTTTTGCTAAATCATCAATATTCGGCACTCTAAAACCAGAACTTACATTGGTTTTTAGGATAAAATTTTCCGAAGCGTTATGAACTAAACCAATGTTTCCGCTATAGGTAAAATTTTGCTGTTTGATTTCATTGAAAGGTAAGGGCATTATAGAATTATCAGCTATTGTACTATTTAGTGAAGCGTATCCAACTCTTGCGCCCATAGAAAAGTTAGTAGCCACATATCTTTTGGAAGTGTATGAAATATAGATATCATTTCGCATCATATTGTTTTTTCCATTCGGATATCGGGTATCTAATGGCACTACAACTCCTGTATTTATGTTATTTTTAAAAGCAGTCGATTTTAAATTATCATAATAATTTTCAATACCATAATATAAATTTCCTCTTTTTAATTTAGTTTCAAAATTGGCGGCTAATGAATATATATTCACATTTTCTATTCTGTTTTGCAAGTTGTAATTTCCAAAATTTCTATTCTTTCTACTTTCTTCCACATTTTGATAACTCGCATCTAATTTAAAATCTGTATTTGTAAATACATTTTCTTTTTCTAAACTATACACTCCTAAAAGTCTTTTTTGTGGTCCGTAGTACCATTCAGCGCTTTTTAGACCAGAAGAAGATGGATCGGTTAATCTATCGTATCTATTGATGTTTGAAGAGGTCGAGTATTGAAAATTAGCATTATGAGTATAGCCACTTTTTGATGTATAAACTAATTTTTGCATAAAGTTGTACTGTTTAAAAGCACTTCCAATTTGTACATATTTGTTGTCATTTTTAGTTAAAATATCCACTCCATTTATGGTTTCAACATATTTTGTTCTTTCTCCAAAAAAATCACCGTTATGATTTTTAGATTTTCCCATTTTCAAATCACCAAAATCATTATATGAAAAAGCAGTTAAAGATGCAAAATTCTTGCCTCCATAATTAATGTCAAAATACCCTGATTTTTCTTCATTTACAGAAGAATAACGGGTATTAAAATTTCCAGTAAAACCATCAATTAACTTTGCGTTTTTCGTAATCATATTTACCGAACCTCCAAGTGCGTCACTTCCATATAGGGATGAGGTAGGTCCGTATTGAACTAAAGCTGTTTCTAAGAAATTTTCATCAACGGTAATCACATTTTGTAGGTGTCCAGATCTAAATATAAGGTTGTTCATTCTAACGCCATCTACTAAAAGTAAAATTCTACTGGCTTCAAATCCTCTAATTACTGGACTACCTCCACCTTGTTGCGATTTTTGAACAAATAAAGCACCTGAATTTGCCAACATATCAGCGGTACTCTGAAAGTTTTGAAATTCGATCTTTTCTTTAGAAAAAATTTCAATTTGGGAAGGTGTTTGATTTTTATCAATTGTAATTTTCTTAGAATTGATTTTTATCTCTTCTATGTTTTGTGCTCTTATAGTATCTGTAACTTCTTGACTAAAAGACAATTGTGAATTTAGTAGTAGAAAAAAGAAAAAAAATGCGTAGTTTTTTAACATGTTAAATTTATTTAAAAATAACGCATCAAAAATTATGCCATATGATTGTCGTTATTTTTTATTAGGTTCAATTATTACGGCACTTGGATATCTCTTTTTAATATTAATTAAAGACTTTTCGGCTTCAATTTTACTTTTAAAGCTACCCACCCAAACTTTGTATGACGGATTACTAAAAACAATAGTTCCGTCCAATAAAGAGAATTCTTTTTTAAAGGCAAGCAATGTTTTTTTGGATTCTTCTATATTTCCAAAAAATATTTGAATCTTAAACTTGTCATTTATTGTAATGCCTGAATTGTTTTTTCTTTTTTCTTGAAGCAATTTTTCGATTTTTTCATCTTGTTCAATAATCGTTTTCGTAGTTTGTGAAAAAATATTTTGCGAGAACAAAACCGTAAATAATAAGATTGAAAATGTGGTTATTTTATTTAAAGTCTTCATAATGAATGATATTTAATGCAAATTTATTACTTAGAATTAAATAATTGCCCTTTATCTTATTTAGAATTAAAATAAATTACATTTTAAGATAAATTTAGGGTTTTTATAATTATTCTAATGTTGTATTTTTGTCCAAGTTTTTAAAAAAGTATGATGAAGCATTAGCTAAAACCATACCAAAAAATAAGTTTGATAATTAATTTTTAATATGAAAAAGTTGGGTAACCCTAAATCGTTTTCAAAAACTATCTTTTCTTTAGCACTTTCTGCATTTTTTGCAGTAGGTGTTTCTGCGCAAGAAGCTGTTGCAGCTGCTGCGCCTGCTGCAACTGCGGCGGCACCAGCAACTGGTTCAGGTGATCCGGTAAAAGGAAAAGAATTGTTTAACACTAATTGTGCCGCTTGTCACAAATTAGATGCAAAAATGACTGGTCCTGCATTGAGAGGTGTTGGCGATAAGTATGACAAAGAATGGTTGTACAAATGGATTAAAAATAGTTCAGACCTTATTAAGTCTGGTGATGCTAAAGCAGTAAAAGTGTACGAAGAATTTGCGAAAGCAAATATGACCGCTTTTCCTCAATTATCTAATGGCGACATTGATAATATTATAGCATATACTATGGAAGCGGCTCCGGCTGCGGAAACTCCAAAACCAACAGGTGGAACTGCTGAAAAATCAGAAGGTGGTGTCTCAAATAACTTAATATTAGGTGTGTTAGCATTTGTGTTAGGTATTTTGGTATTTATGTTGGTTACTGTTAAACGATTATTGAAAAATGTTATAGAGTCTAAAGGTCTTGAAGTTGCAGAAGCACCAAAAGGATTACCATTCTGGAAAGCATTTGTTAAAAATCAGTTTTTAATGGTAGTAACTGCTATATTATTCCTTTTAATTTCTGCTTACTATATGTATGGGTATTTTATGCAAATTGGAGTAGATAAAGGATATGAGCCAATTCAGCCAATTCATTATTCACACAAAATTCACGCTGGTGAAAACGGTATTGATTGTAAATACTGTCACTCATCTGCAAGAGTTTCTAAAAATGCTGGTATTCCTTCATTAAATGTGTGTATGAATTGCCATAAAAACATTGCTGAATTCCAAGGTTCTAAAGATTCAACTTATGTGGAATACACTAAGGAATTTTACACAGGAGAAATTCAAAAATTGTATGATGCAGTGGGTTGGGATAAAGCCACTCAAAAATACACAGGAAAAACGAAACCAGTGAAATGGGTTAGAATTCATAATTTACCAGATTTTGTTTACTTTAATCACTCACAACACGTAACTGTTGGTGGTATTGAATGTCAAAAATGTCACGGTAAAGTAGAATCGTTTGAAGTAATGAAACAAGACCAACCATTAACGATGGGATGGTGTATTAACTGTCACAGAGAAACAAATGTGAAAGTTGAAGACAATGGTTATTACAAAAAAATCCACGAACAATTATCTAAAAAATTAGGTGTTGATAAACTTACAGCTGCTCAAATGGGTGGTTTAGAGTGTGGAAAATGTCACTATTAATAATAATATAAGAAGTTAATATCTATATACAATGGCATCAAACAAAAAATACTGGAAAAGTGTTGAAGAACTAAATGAAAATAGTTCTATTGTTGAGGCGTTACAAAGCAACGAATTTGTAGAGCAAATTCCTGTTGATGAGTTTCTAGGTGATAAAGAAAATCTTTCAAATTCATCTACTTCGCGTCGTGACTTTTTAAAGTACGTTGGTTTCAGTACAGCTGCAGCATCATTAGCGGCTTGTGAAGGTCCAGTAATTAAGTCAATTCCTTATGTGGTTCAACCAGAAGAAATTATCCCAGGTGTAGCAGATTATTATGCTACTACTATTGCGGATGGTTATGATTTCGCGAATATTTTAATTAAAACTCGTGAAGGGCGTCCTATTAAAGTTGAAAATAATACTTCAGCAGGAGCTGTAACAGGAGCTAATGCAAGAGTTCATGCTTCCGTTTTGTCTTTATATGATAATTTAA
>JBFYPW010000083.1:0-8903 GCA_041303115.1 Flavobacterium sp. | reverse complement strand
GTTTTCATATCTAACGCATCCCCTTCAGAGATGAATAGGGTAGCGCTTTTTCCGGCTTCTAAGGTTCCGTATTTGGCATCAATTCCTAATATTTTTGCGGTGTTTGATGTGATTAATTTTAACGCCTCTTCTTTATTCATCCCCCAAGCGGCACAAGTACCGGCGTAAAACGGTATGTTTCTTGTTTGCATACGTTCCATATCGCCCGCGTTTTCTAATCCAACTACAATTCCTTTATCAGTTAAGATTTTAGCAATTTTGTACGGTAAATTCACATCTTCATCTTCCGAATTTGGAACATCGTGCACTCTTCTCAATAAAACAGACACATTATTTTCTTTTAATAAATCGGCAACTTTATGGGCATTATAGCCACCAATAATGACTAACTTTTTAATATTGTTTTTCTTTTTGAATAAGATAATATCTGTAATTTCTTTTTCACCATTTGCGTTTACATATAACGTTTTTTCTCCGCTTTGTAAGCCATTCATCGCATCATAAGGAATGTCTTTTGTTTTTTTGTCTGATTTTAAATAATTAAACGCATTGTCAAAAAACTGTTGAATGCCTTTGGTTTGCTCGTCATATTTTTTGTTTGATTCAATGCCGCCTGGTTCTGCCCACCAACCTAATCGAGCATAACTATTTGGCCATCGCATATGAATTCCGTCATTTTCTTTTATCACAGCGTCTTCCCAATTCCAAGCGTCAAATTGAACCACAGAAGAAGTTCCAGAAATTCTTCCGCCACGAGGTGTAATTTGTGCTAATAAAACGCCATTTGGTCTTGCTGATTCTGTTAGTTTTGATTCAGAATTATAAGCAATTAAACTTCTAATATGTGGGTTAAATTCTCCAATTTCACTTTCGTCATCTGAAGCTCTAACGGCATCAATTTCTACTAATCCTAAAGTAGAATTTGGTGCAATGAATCCAGGATAAATATGTTTTCCATTTGCTTGAATCACAATATCGTGTTTGCCGATTTTAGTTACCGTTGCATCTGAAACAGATGCAATTTTCCCATCAACAATGGATATTAAACTGTTTTCTTGAATTTTTCCGTTACCTAAATGCGCCGTTCCACCCAGTATTAAAATCGATTTTGTTTGCTTTGGCGCTGGTGTTTGTTGTGCAAAACTAATTAAAGTAGTTAGTGCTAAAATGTATGTTAGTTTTCTCATTTTATATTAATTTTTTATAACACAGATTTTTGAAATTAATTTAATCTGTGAAATCTGTGTTGAAAAATAGTGTAATATTTATTAATTATTGTATTTAGCGTGAAATTGTCTGCATTTTTCACCAAGGGTATCACAGTGGTAATGCCCGCTCGATTTTTTCTTTGGTTCTTGTGTTTTTAAGCCTTTGTTTTTAGCTTCTAACATTAAATTAATTAATTCATTTCTTTCTTTTTGAACCGTTTCATTTTTAGCGTTTTCTTGATCTAAATCGAAGAAAATAGTTCCGTCAACTATTGTTTTTTCTACAGTGGCATATATCGTTAAAGGATTGTCAGACCAAAGTACAACATCGGCATCTTTACCGATTTTAATGCTTCCAACTTTGTCATCAACTTGCAGTAATTTCGCAGGATTTAAAGTTACAAAATTCCAAGCTGCTTCTTCCGTTACACCACCATATTTTAATGTTTTTGCCGCTTCTTGATTCAATCTTCTTGACATTTCAGCATCATCTGAATTGATAGAAACTGTTACGCCTACATTATTCATAAGTGCTGCATTATAAGGTATAGCATCATTTACTTCATATTTATAACCCCACCAATCTGCGAAAGTAGAACCACCAACACCGTGTTTAGCCATTTTGTCGGCCACTTTATAGCCTTCTAAAATATGAGTGAATGTTTGAATTTTAAAATTATATTTTTCAGCTACTTTTAGTAACATATTTATTTCCGATTGCACATATGAATGACAAGTAATAAAACGTTTTTTATTTAAAATTTGACTTAAGGTTTCTAATTCTATATCAAAACGAGGTGCAATTTTACTTTTGTTTGTATTGTATGCATCCCATTCTTTTTGATACGCCATTGCACGTGAAAAATAGTCTTCATAAACTTGTTCTACACCCATTCTGGATTGTGGGAAACGCAGTCTTTCAATATCGCCCCAATTGGATTGTTTTACATTTTCACCAAGAGCGAATTTGATGTATTTAGGGGCGTCTTTAACTAACATTTCATCTGAATTGTATCCCCATTTTAATTTAACAAATACAGCTCTACCACCAATTGGATTGGCAGATCCGTGTAATAAATTAGCAGAAGTTACGCCACCAGCTAAGTTTCTGTATATGTTTATATCTTCAGAATTCACTACATCTTCAATAGTAACTTCAGCAGATGAATTTTGTCCGCCTTCATTTACCCCATTTGAAATGGCAATGTGCGAATGTTCATCAATAATACCAGCGGTTAAGTGCTTGCCCGTGGCATCAATAACCTTTCCTTTTTGAGGTAAGTTTTTGCCAATTTTAATAATTTTTCCGTTTTCAATTAAGACATCGGTTTCTTTTAAAATTCCTTCTTTTTCTCCTGTCCAAACTGTTGCGTTTTTAAACAATATTGTTTCTTGTTTAGGTTTAGATAAATTTCCAAAAGCTATATTTGGAAAAGTAACTGGATAAAAAACTGGCGTTTTCTTTACTTCTTTTTTGTCAGTTGTAATTTCTTTTTTTACTTCAGTAGTTACTGGTTTTTTAACAGCACTCCAAGACACTTCTTTTCCGTTTTCTAAAAAGGCTTTTCCAGATAAACCTGTTTCAGATTTTAATCCAGAAATTCTAATAAATTTCGATGAAATAGTATCTTTTCCTCTAACTACCATCGTAATCCAAGGATCGTTGTATGTAATTTTTGTTCCGAACTCTATTTTATCTTGCGAAATTTTAGCTTCTAATTTTGTGATTTCACCTTCAATGGCTAAATCGTAAGTGTTGGAATCTAAAATTAAATCGTATTTACCTCTAATATCTGAAGGTTGAATTTTTTCGATTATAAATCTATTTCCTTGTACCCAATTTTCTTGTATAGTGTTTTTTGATTCGAAAATATCACCACTAACAATAATAAAATTGGCTAAGTTTCCTTTTTTTAAGGAACCAATATTTGTTTGGTTAGCAATTTTTGCTGGAATTTCCGTTAAGGCTGCTAATGCTTTTTCTTTCGAAAAACCAAATTCTACAGCTTTTCTTAAGTTGGATAAAAAGTCTTTTGAATTTTTTAAATCTGCAGTTGTTAATGCAAAATTAATATTATTTTCAGCTAGTATTTTCGGATTATATGGCGCTTGATTCCAAAATTTCATATCAGACAAAACTACTTGTTCTGCTAAATATGAATCGGAAACATCATAGGCATCAGGAAAGTTAATTGGAATAATTAATGAAGCATTTGTTTTTTTAATTTCTTCGATTCGTTCTAATTCGTTTCCGCTACCCTTAATTAGATAGTTTATACCGAATTCGTCACCAATTTTATCTGCTCTTAAGATATTTAACTTATCGCCAGCATTAAATATTTGAAGTAAATTTTTATTTTGATTAAATACATCTAATGAAATATCTTTCGTTTTTGAGCCTCCTGCAGCATACCATTTTGCATCGTGATACAATTGTTTTATCAATGCCATACTTCCCATTAAAGAAGAAGGGTAGGATTGTCCAGAAAGCGAACTTCTTTTAAAAGTTAAGTGTTGTGATATTTTATTATTTAAAATTCTAACGCCATTATTTTCGATGTCATTTAATGTCCAAAGTAATCCTGTTCCGGCTACAATTCCGTCATTATTAAAACTTAAAACTGTTCCAAATCCAGTTTCTCTTAAATCTTTCGCCGCTTTTTCATCGTAATTTAAATTTTCAAAAGCATTAAAATCAGCTCTAATGTGGTCGTTCCAATAATAGCCATTTCTTTCAGAATCGTATTGTGGCGATCTTGAATTTGATGATTTTCTTTGTGGTTTTTGAATTCCAAATTCAGTATATAAATCAATAAATGAAGGATAAATGGTTTTTCCTGTTGCATCAATTATTGTTGCGTTTTTAGGAATTGAAATTTGTGTTCCGATTTCTAAAATTTTATCTCCATCAAATAAAAGAGTTGCGTTTTCAATTTTAACTGTTGAAGAGGAGTAAATAGTTGCATTAGTTATAGCTACTGGATTTTTGTAGGTTTGCTTGACCCCATCATTTTTTGGGAAATAATTTTGGCCGAAACCTAAATTAATAGCTAAAATTGTTAGTAAGAAATTAAATATTCGCATAGTTTTTGTTTTTAGTTGGCTAAAAATATAAAATTTATTTGAGAGAATTTATTTTTAATAAATAATAGTTTGAAATTTAAGTTTTGTCTAACTATTTAGACGTTATCTTCTTAAATATAAAAAACCATTTAATGGTTTTGGATAATTAGGGTCATTTAGATATAAAATGTAGTAATACGTTCCACTTGCAGCTTCATTATTTCCCATTGTATTTTCGGAATATCCGTTCCAATCTGGTTTATTGTTGTTTCCAGTCCATAATAATCTTCCCCAGCGGTTATAAATTTCCAATTTAAAATTGATAAAAATGTCTCGTAATCCTTCAATAAAAAAGAAATCATTTTGCCCATCATTATCTGGTGAAACAGCATTATAGACTATCGGTTCGCAATTTTTTGTTAGTAAATCAAAAGTAGTTAAACTGTAACAACCATTTTGTTGATCATCAATTCTTACCCATATTGTTTTCGGAGTTTGTAATGATTCAAAATTATTAAAAAACAGTATTTGATTTGTAAAATTCAACGCATCTATTTCTGAATTATAGAAGGTGCTTAGATGTCCAGGATTAGTTTTTACACTTCCTTCATATTCAGAAAAATCGAAAATACCTTTTGTGAATCCTAAATTACAACTCACAATATCATTAAGCGGATTGAAATTTGGAGAAGCTAAAAGTTGAATGGGTAATGAAAACAAATTATTTGTATCTGATATTTCATTTACAATGCCGTTTCCGTTTCCGGTATCGTCAACATTAGCAATTAAATTAAATTGTAATGGAATATTTGCTGGAATTGTTACTGTAATAGTTCCTGTTTCTAATCCGTCAATTGGAATGACATTTTGCGTAAAAGCGGAACCAATTACGACATTATCAGCGTAAAAGGTAATTGGTGTATTCGCTGGTAAACTGGCTGTAGCATTGTTGTTTGTTACGGTGTAATTAATTTGAAGTTGTCTTACATTGCAACTTAAAGCTGGTGCTGGAAGAGTAATTCGAGCATCTGGTAACTGGCTGTTTAATTTAGTAACAATAGCATTAATCATTACATAATCTTGACCTGAAGTCAGCTGAATTAATGCGGAAGTATCACCAATATTTATATTGTTTTGAATGTTATAAATATCCAAATCCATATTATATAATTGATTGGAGTTAGTAGTGGAATTCGTGCCGTTAAAAGCATTATTTGCTGGATTTAAAGGCGGATTGCTAATAATATTTCCATTAATTCGCAATGTTTCATTCACTTGAATTCCAGAATCGCCTTCCCAAGCTAAAAACCCAATTTTTGCATCTACATTATCAATTACATTTAAAGCGTTAAGCGTAACATTTAGATTGTTTTGTAATTGTGATACCACTTGTAATCCATCGTAAATATTTAACTGATTTAATGGTAAAGAAGTGTTTTTATACACAACTATTAATGACCATCCAGCAAAATTGGTGCTGTTTTGCGCATGAAGTGAAACGAAACTACTTACATCTAAATCTGAAAGGGTGTAAGTACCATTTCCAGTGGCTTGTACTTGTGTGGTAACATTTGCAAATGCACTAAAAAAATTAAAGGATTGACCTTGAGTTAATGTATTTGAAAACGTTCTGGTTGCAAGTACATCTGTGCCATTTAGTTTGACATTAAAGTCTCCAGTTCCACAACCTGCCCAATATAAATAGGCACTTTCAATAATGTCATTGTTACTAAGTGCCAATGTAGCTGAAGATGAAGTTAAAACCGCAGGAGTAGTTTGAAATGAATTTTCAACAGGATTTAGTGTGTTTCCTACAAAAGTAAAGTCATATCTCCCATTAAATTGGCTGTATAAACCAATATTTTGAGAAAATGAAAATTGTAAGAAAAACACAAAAAACACAAGTGATTTTTTCATCAATAGGTTTTAAAATTTAATATTTATGCTGAATAATTTTACCAAAGTAATAAATTTTACTAATTTCCCCAAAGATTTATGAAGTGAAATTGCTATTTTTCATAATTAGAATACTTAAAACCAATAATGAATACCTTTAAAATAATAAAATATACTTCCGAACATTATAATTTATGGAATGACTTTGTGGCAAAAGCTAAAAATGCCACATTTTTGTTTCATAGAGATTTTATGGAATATCATTCGGATAGATTTGAAGATTATTCGTTGCTTATTTTTGATAAAAAAGATAATTTAATAGCGCTTTTGCCTGCAAATAAGGTTGGAAATGAACTTTTTTCCCATCAAGGTTTAACCTATGGTGGATTAGTTTTAGATTCAAATTGCAAACTTTCAGAAGTGATACACTTAAATTATCAGCTTATGCATTATTTATTTGATGCTGAAATAATAAAACTTCATTTAAAGATACTTCCAACTATTTATAATTCATTTCCATCCGATGAAATGGAATATATTTCCTTTTTATTACAAGCCAAACTAACCAGAAGAGATGCAATTGCAATTGTAGAATTAGCAAATAAAATTGTGCCTTCTCGTGTTCGAAAAAGAGGTATAGAAACCGGTGAAAAACATCAGTTAAAAATTATTGAAGAAACCTCTTTTGATTTGTTTTGGAACGAACTTTTACTTCCAAATTTAGCACAAAAATATCAAACAAAACCCATACATTCTTTAGAAGAAATATCGTATTTAAAGTCTAAATTTCCTGTATTAATTAGGCAATTCAATGTGTATTTTGAAAATAAAATTGTTGGTGGTGTAACCGTTTTTGTTACTAAAAATGTGGTGCATCCCCAATATATTTCAGGAAATAAAGCATTTAATACCAAATATGGCGGTTTAGATTTTTTATATAATCACTTAATTAACAACGTTTTTAGTGATTATAAGTATTTTGATTTTGGTATTTCTAATGAAAATAATGGTTTACAATTAAACGAAAGTTTACATTATTGGAAAGAATCCTTTGGCGCAAGAACAATTGTACAAAATTTTTATGAAATTGAAACTAAAAATTATGTAAAATTAAATCAAGTTTTGATATGATAAAATTTTTAGATTTACATAAATTAAATAAACCATTTGAGGCTCAATTTATAGCTAAAACCAAATCGTTTTTAGATAACGGTTGGTATGTTTTAGGTGAAGAAGTAAAACAATTTGAACAAATTTTTGCAACATTTTCTAATTCAAAGCATTGTATTGGCGTTGGAAATGGATTAGATGCTTTAGTGTTAATTTTAAAAGCAAATATTCAACTAGGAAATTTACAAAAAGGCGATGAAGTTCTTGTTCCAGCAAATACGTATATAGCTTCTGTTTTGGCAATTTTGCAAGCTGATTTAATTCCTGTTTTTGTAGAACCAACTATTGAAACGTACAATATTGATCCCAATTTAATTGAGGAAAAAATTACATCAAAAACTAAGGCCATTTTGGTGGTTCATTTATATGGTCAATTGGCTGAAATGGATAAAATTAATGCTATTTGTGAGTCAAATAATTTACTTATAATTGAAGATGCTGCTCAAGCACACGGATTAACTTTTTATGGAAGTCACACAAGAGCTTTTAGCTTTTACCCAGGAAAAAATTTAGGTGCTTTAGGCGATGGTGGAGCGATAACAACCAATGATGATGCATTAGCAGAAGTATTATTTTCTCTTAGAAATTATGGTTCGAGTTCAAAATATAAAAATGATTTTATTGGAATAAATTCTAGATTAGACGAATTACAAGCCGCTTTTTTAAATGTCAAGTTGCCACATTTAAATACTGAAAACGAGACACGAAAAAAAATAGCAAAACGTTATTTGTCAGAAATTAATAACAATAAAATTGATTTGCCAATTTGTAATAATTTCAATAATCATGTTTTTCATTTATTTGTAATTCGTACAGAAAACAGAGACAAGTTGCAAGAATATTTAAATTCTAACGGAATACAAACCGTAATTCATTATCCAATTCCGCCACATAAACAAAAAGCATTGCAAGAATTTAATCATTTGAGCTTGCCAATAACAGAAAAAATCCATCAAGAAGTGCTTAGTTTGCCAATGAGTTCCGTATTAACAGATGAAGAAATCACGCATATTATTATTACTTTAAATTCCTATTAATTGTCTGAAATTAAAAAAATAATTCAACAGCCTTTATTCAAAATTACTTCTTTGAATAGTATTCATATTTTGTTGAAATTAATTTTCGGTTTCATTACCTCCAAAGCCTTAGCCCTTTTTGTTGGTGCAAACGGAATGGCATATGTAGGAAATTTTAGAGCCTTTTTAAATGTAGTTGAAAATTTTTCTTTACTCGGAATTCAGAATGCGATTATAAAATATGTCTCTGAATATCAGAATGATAAGACCAAATTGAAATCGGTTTTAGCCACTTTTGGATTGCTGCTTTTAGTTTCTTCAATGTCAATTAGTTTGATATTAATTTTTGGTGCTAGTTATCTTTCTAAACAACTATTTAATCATTCTGAAATATATGGTTTTTTGTTTTATGTTTTGGCTATCTTATTTCCGTTATATGTTTTTTCAACGTATTGTATTTCAGTAGTTAATGGCTTTCAAAAATATAAAAATGTAATTTATATTCAGATTATTTCAAGTGGTATTGCATTACTTTTTTCTTTGTTTTTAA
>JBFYPW010000082.1:0-8972 GCA_041303115.1 Flavobacterium sp. | reverse complement strand
CTTCTCTAAATATTCTACCTAATTTTCTTGCGTTTTGAGCTAAATTTTCTTCTGAAACCACATCTAATGCTGCCATTGCCACAACAGCTGCCACAGGGTTTCCTCCAAAGGTAGAACCGTGTTGTCCAGGTTTAATCACATTCATAATTTTATTATTTGCTAAAACAGCTGAAACTGGATACGCTCCTCCAGAAATTGCTTTTCCTAATATTAAAATATCAGGCTGAATAAAGGTACTTTGCTTTTCACAAGCTTTTTCACAAGTGCAATTTCCACAAACAGCTAATAACGAACCAGTTCTTGCAATACCCGTTTGTACTTCATCTGCAATAAATAATACATTATATTTCGTACATAATGCTTTAGCTTTCGCTATATAATCTTCAGATGGAACATAAACACCCGCTTCACCTTGAATTGGTTCTACTAAAAAACCTGCAATATTTGGCGAAGATGAAATGGCTTTTTCTAAAGCTTCAATATCGTCATAAGGTATTTTTATAAATCCATCTGTAAAAGGTCCGAAATTTTTTCGTGCGTTTTCATCATTTGAGAACGAAATTATTGTAGTAGTTCTTCCGTGGAAATTGTTTTCACAAACAATAATTTGGGCTTGTTTTTCTGCAACACCTTTCTTCTCATACGCCCATTTTCTACAAATTTTAAGAGCAGTTTCCACAGCTTCAGCACCAGTGTTCATTGGTAAAACCTTATCAAAACCAAAATAATTGGTTACATATTTTTCATACACACCGAGCTTATCATTATAAAACGCTCTTGATGTTAAGGTAAGTGTTTGTGCTTGTTCTATCATTGCTCCAACAATTTTTGGATGACAATGCCCTTGATTTACTGCGGAATAAGCAGATAAAAAATCGTAATATTTTTTTCCGTTTACATCCCAAACAAAAACCCCTTCTCCTTTATTTAATACTACAGGTAATGGATGATAATTGTGGGCCCCGTGTTGGTCTTCTAAAGCAATAATTTCTGCTGGATTCATTTTTTTTAAAAGTGACATGATTTATTTTTATTGATTGTCAAATCGCAATTCCTACTTATTGGAGAGAAATCATCCACAATTTACAAAAGTAACAAAAAACAAATTCCAAAATCCAAAAAGAGAAATTAAGTTTGGAATTTGGAATTTTAAAATTAGGGTATTTAATCGTTATACATTTCTAATAATTTTGTAACTGTATTCCAATTTCTCATGGTTGCCACCACGTTTAATTTTTTTTCTATGTATTTCTGATCTAAATTGGTTTTCCCAGCGCCAATTGTATATTTAATATATATTCTCGCAGCATCAATAGTCGCTTCATCTGGTTTAAAATTACTTATTTTCAAGTCGTTTATAGCTGAAGATGTCAACTCTTTAGAAATAAAAGCCACATATAATTTTTTAATGTCGTATTCTTTTTCTTTCAAAAACGGATTATTCTTAAAACACAATTCTAAATCAGTTTTGGAAACCATAACAATAGGAACATCATAGCCAAATACTTTTGCAATCTCTTGTTTGATTTTAAAACCAATACTTGCTGCATTCTCTTCTTCCGATTCCAAAAAAACATTACCCGATTGAATGTACGTTTCTACATTTTGAAACCCCATGTTTTCTAGCATTTTTTTTAAGGCATCCATTTTTATCATGTTATGTCCCGATACGTTTATACCTCGTAAAAGCGCTAAATATTTTGTCATTATTCTAAAATTTTGTTATAAAAGTAAAATAATTTATCTAATCCGCATAACAATTCTTATTTTTGCGTCATGGGAAAAAAGAGAACAGAAAGAATCGTATTCGAAAACGTACAAATCCTTGATGCAGGTGCAAAAGGTGTATCCGTAGCAAAAGCTCCAGATGGTAAAGTAATTTTTATTCCGAATGTGGTTCCAGGAGATGTAGCCGACATTCAAACCATGAAAAAAAGAAAAGCTTTTTACGAAGGTAAAGCCATAAAAATTCATGAATTTTCGGAACACAGAACAGAACCAATTTGTGAACATTTTGGTGTTTGTGGAGGTTGTAAATGGCAAAATATGAAGTACAGCCAACAATTGCATTACAAACATAACGAAGTATTCAATAATTTGAAACGCATTGGAAAAATTGAGATGCCCGAATTTGAACCCATTTTAGGTTCGGAAAAACAATTTTTCTACAGAAATAAAATGGAATTTGGATTTTCATCTACGCGTTGGATGACACCTGAAGAAGTGACTTCTGGAGCAGAATTAGATAACAAAAATGCTGTAGGATTTCATATTCCAAGAATGTGGGATAAAATTTTAGACATCACGAAATGTCATTTACAAGAAGATCCTTCAAACGACATAAGAAATGAAATTCGTCGATTTGCGAACGAAAACAACTTATCATTTTATAACCCTCGAACCAACGAAGGTTTATTGAGAACATTAATGATTCGTACCGCTTCAACAGGCGAATTGATGATTTTAATTCAGTTTTTTGAAAATAATAAATCGGAAATTGAATTGATGATGCAGTTTTTAGCCGAACGTTTTCCTGAAACTACTTCATTACAATATGTTGTCAATCAGAAAATGAACGATACGATTTATGATCAAGATATTATCACTTTTAAAGGTAGAAATTATATTTTAGAAGAAATGGAAGGTCTACATTTTAGTATTAATGCCAAATCGTTTTACCAAACCAATTCACAACAAGCTTACGAATTATATGCCATTACACGAGATTTTGCTGGATTAACCGGAGAAGAATTAGTGTATGATTTATATACAGGAACAGGAACAATTGCCCAATTTGTATCGAAAAAAGCTAAAAAAGTAATTGGCGTTGAAGCTGTCCCCGAAGCAATTGCCGACGCGAAAGAAAATGCCAACAGAAATAACATTACAAATTGTGAATTTTTTGTTGGTGATATGAAAAATGTGTTTAACGATGATTTCATCAACAAACACGGACATCCAGATGTAGTAATTACAGATCCGCCACGAGATGGAATGCATAAAGACGTTGTTACACAATTATTAAAAATTGGAGCCGAAAAAATAGTTTATGTAAGTTGTAATTCGGCAACACAAGCTCGTGATTTGGCTTTATTAGATGAAATGTACAAAGTTACACGTGTACGACCAGTAGATATGTTTCCGCAAACGCATCACGTAGAAAATGTAGTACTTTTAGAAAAAAGATAAGATATGAAACAGTTATTTCTATTACTATTACTTAGTGTTTGTTTTTCGAGTTGCGAAAAAGATGATATTTGCGATGCTAATACCCCAACTACACCAAAAGTTGTGATAGAATTTTATGATGTTGCCAATCCAACAACGCTTAAAAACGTAACTAATTTAGGTATAATTGCTCCTGGATTTACAAATGGTTTTGGATTTACTGCAGTAAGTAAAATAAAAGTGCCATTAAAAACGTTTCAAGATACTTCAATTTTACATTTCATTCAAAATGGAAGTATTGACCCAACAACAGACGACAATTTAGACGAAATTACTTTTAATTACAGCCGAAAAACAGTTTTTGTTTCTCGTTCTTGTGGATATAAAACGTTATTCAAAATAAATACTACTAACCCAATTACAGTAACACCTGATTCAAACAATTGGATACAAAACGTTATTGTTTCACAACCAAATATTGAAAACGAAGATGAAACACATATTAAAATATATTTTTAATCTAATTTTTATGCTGCTGTTTTCTATAAATGGAACTGCACAAGAAAAAGATACTTTAAAAATTACACAACGTTATGGATTACGATTGGGAATTGATGCACATCGTTTGACAAAATCGTTATATAACGACAACTATAAAGGCTTAGAATTAGTAGGAGATTACAGAATTACTAAGAAATTTTATGCAGCAGGAGAAATTGGTAACGAAGAAAAAACTACAGCAGACGACAACATTAATTACACAACAAAAGGGACCTATTTTAAAGTAGGTTTTGATTATAACGCCTATGAAAATTGGCTAGATATGGAAAATATGATTTTTATTGGAATGCGTGCTGGTGTAGGAAGTTTTAATCATAAACTAAATAACTTTACTATATATCAACCTGGAAATTATTACGGAATAAACACAAATACATCTGATCAAGAATTCAACGGACTTTCTGCAAGTTGGTTAGAAGTGGTAAGTGGTTTAAAAGCTGAAGTTTTAAATAATTTATACGTAGGATTTTCCTTACGATTAAATTATATAATGTCTAATAATGAACCGGAAGGCTTTGCCAATTTATACATTCCTGGTTTTAATAAAACGTATGAAAACAGCAAGTTTGGAGCAGGAATTAACTATACAATAAGTTATTTTATACCTTTTTATAAAAGCAAAAGCAAAGCAAATTCCAAAAATTAAAAAATTCCAAATTTCAAATTCCAAACTCCAAACTCTAAATTCCAAACTCTAAAAATCTGAAAATCTAAAACTTTGAAACTCTGAAACTTTGAAACTTTGAAACTTAAAATTTAACTATTTAATCTCTTTCACCCCTTTAATAAAAAGCCATTTCATAAACAACTTTTCACCTTCACTGGTTTTTACTACCTGAAATTTTGGCGCTAAAATAGTAGCTACTACAAAAGCCGCTAACGGAATTTGCCAACTAGTAAAACCTGTATAAGTTCCAACAATAAAACGGAATGCAATAAAAAGGATTAAAAATCCTAACATATTAAAAACTAAAGATTTGGTTTGTTTAGACATAAAATTATTTTTTAAAATTATTTTCTAATTACTCTTTTACCTGAAATTTTGTTCGCTTACTACCTGCATACATTTCATATTTTACTAAACGGGCTTCTAACTTCCCGTTAAATAATTTTATTTTTCTACTTGGTCGCAATCCTACAAATTTTAATGCTTCTAAATTTGCGGTAATAAACCAAGCATTTGTTCCTGGATAATTTTGCTTCATGGTGTCGCCAATTTCTCTGTAAAAACGTTCCATTTCTATATTTAAACGTTCACCGTAAGGCGGATTAAAAACTACGTGCAACGGCCCTTCTACTTCTTTCTCTGATTGAAAGAAATCAGCTTGTTTGATAGTTACATAATCATCTAAATTTGCATTTTTGATATTATCTTTTGCTTTATCAACTGCGCTTGGTGCTTTATCACATCCAACAATCGTATAATGAAATTCTCTTGTTTTTTTCAATAACGATTCTAAAACCTTATCAAATAATTCCGAATCCCAATCTGGCCATCTTTCAAAGGCAAATTCCTTTCTGTTGATGTTAGCTGGAATATTACATGCAATCATCGCGGCTTCTGCAACTATCGTTCCACTTCCACACATAGGATCTAAAAAATGGGCGTTCCCATCCCAACCTGATAAAATTAACATTCCAGCCGCTAAAACTTCATTAATTGGAGCAATATTAGTAGCTGTTTTATAACCTCGCTGATGTAATGAAACACCAGAAGTATCTAATGAAAGCGTACAAAAATCTCTATCAATATGAATGTGAATACGTAAATCTGGGAAATCTTTATCAATACTTGGACGTTCTCCTGTATTGGTTTTAAATTGATCTACAATCGCATCTTTAACTTTTTGCGCCACAAACTGACTGTGCGTAAATTGTTCTGAATACAAAGTCGTTTCTACAACAAATGATTGTTGCACTTTTAAATAGTCTGACCAATCCACTTTTTGGATGCCGTCATACAGCGTTTGTTCATTATACGCCTTAAAAGTATGAATGGGTTTTAGAATTTTTAAAGCCGTACGTAAAGCCAAGTTTGCCTTATACATAAAACCTTTATCACCCTGAAAACTAACACTTCTAGTGCCTTTTACCACATTTTGCGCTCCTAATTGGAACAATTCTTTTTCTAGAATTTCTTCAAAACCAAAAAAAGTTTTGGCAACCATTTTAAAATTTTCCATAGACCTCTTTCCCTCAGAGAGAATTTAATTAGTAATTATTTGCAAAAATACGTTAAATTTGTTGATTCATAATTTCGAAACAGATAAATGTCAAATTCTACAGCAAAAAATTCAGAAAGTTGGTTCAGTACTTGGTTTGATTCACCTTATTATCACATTTTGTATAAAAACAGAAATGAAGAAGAAGCACAAGTTTTTATGGACAATATCACATACTATCTGAATATGCCCGAAAACGGAACTATATTAGACTTAGCTTGTGGAAAAGGTAGACATTCTATTTACTTAAACAAATTAGGATACCAAGTAACAGGAGTCGATTTATCAGAAAATAGTATTGCAATTGCTAATGAATCTTCAAATGAAACATTGCAATTTAAAACGCATGATATGCGTGAGCCGATGAATGAAACTTATGACGCAGTTTTTAATTTATTTACAAGTTTTGGATATTTTGACACATTTGAAGATAATATCAAAACCTTAAAAGCTATTAAAAATAGTATTAACGAATATGGTTTTGGAGTGATTGATTTTTTTAATGCCGATTTTATTATTGAGAATTTAGTAGCCGAAGAAACCAAAGAAATTGACGGCATTACTTTTAACATCAAACGTTTTGTTGAAAATAAGAAAATAATTAAAGAAATTAGATTTGAAGACAAAGGTGAAACTTACAACTTTACAGAAAAAGTTTCAGCTTTTACTTTAGCTGATTTTGAATCAATGATGGAAGAAGCAGGTATTTACTTATTAGAGATTTTTGGAGATTACAAATTAAAAAAGTTTTACAAAACACAATCAGATCGTTTAATTATGATTTTTAAATAATGAACTACACTATTTACCTTTTTCCTTTACTATCTGTAATTTTAGGATATATTTTCGCAATATTCTTCGCGCCAAAAAGCAAAAATAATTTAAAATTATTATTAGCATTTAGTGGGGCGTTTTTACTGTCATTGACCGTTATGCATTTACTCCCAGAAGTTTATCATAGCGAAGAAATAGTAACCGAACCAGGACATGAAGGTCATTTTCATTCTAAAATTGGAATTTTTATTATGATTGGAATTGTATTTCAAATCATATTAGAATATTTTTCAAAAGGTGCAGAACACGGACATGTTCACGGACATAACAAAATGTCACATATTCCTTGGTTGTTGTTTTTTAGTTTGTGTTTACACGCACTTTTAGAAGGCTTACCCATTAACAAACACCCACATTTGGCCTACGGAATTGCCATTCATCACTTTCCAATTGCTATAATTTTAACCACGTTTTTCAAAAACGCTCAATTGAATTCTAAAGCTATTTTGTTTTTCATGATTACTTTTGCCTTTATGACACCAATTGGGACATTTTTAGCAGATAATTTGAGTTTTATTACGAATTATTCATCGCAATTATCTGGAATTGTAATTGGAATTTTATTTCATATTTCTTCAACCATCATTTTTGAAAGTAGCGAAGGTCATAAATTCAATTTAGCCAAATTAGTTGTAATTACTTTAGGAATTTTGTTGGCGAGTTTTATGTAATTAGTAAGAAATTTCTAATTTACTTATTCTTTTCTTCAATCCAACGACTCATAAACTCTGTACTCCTTAACGTATGAAATTGCAACATTTGCCCAATAAAATTAGCCTTTCTATGTGATTCTAAATTAGTTTGAAGTTCCTTTAACACATCCAAAAATTTAGACTTATAAATTGAAAACATAAACTTCTGTTGAATGATTTTATATCCATTTTCCACAGCCTGTTCCCAAACTTCTTGATTGGAAAATAACAAAACCGCTTTTGAAATAAAATCAGAATACTCGTTCTCGACAAATCCGTTCCACGGTAAATTATCGCACATAGCTTCTGCACCAATTAAAGTAGTTACAGATGGTGTTCCGTATTGCATACCTTCCAATAATTTCCCTTTTATTCCAGCACCAAAACGAATAGGCGCTAATAAAACTCTTGCAGAACGTATAACTTCTTCAGCACTTTCAGCTCTACCGTGAATTAAAAATCGCTCACTCGGATTATGTAATTGATGTACTTTCTGAGTCGGGTAAGCTCCGTAAATATTCAATTTTGCATTTGGAAGTAACTCTTTTAATTTCGGCCAAATCTCATTTTTTAAAATTAAAACCGAATCCCAATTGGGTTCATGATAAAAATTACCAATAAAAACGAAATATTTTTTAGTTTGAAAATCTAGTTTTTCAGGAGCAAATTTTTCTATCCAAATTGGCAAATAAAACAAAATAGCTTTTGGAACTTGAAAAACATTTTGCAACAAATCCATTTCATAATCTGAGACCATAAGCGACAAATCACACCTAAATATCGCGGCAATTTCACGTTTAGCGATATCAGAATTGAAATCTAAAGTCTCAAAGGAAGTGTTTGTCTTAATTGCTTCTTGTCTTACTTTACGCAAACAATGTAAATCTTCTGTATCTAATATTTTAATTGCATTTGGCAATACGTTTGATACGCGCCAACCAAATTGTTCTTCAACCATAAATCGATCAAATAAAACCAAATTTGGATTCATTTTCTGCAAGTAATCATCAAAAGAACTATCATTAAGCTGAATAAATTGAGTTGTAATACCTAAATCGGCTAAATCAAAACTAAATTCACTATCTGTAGCCGTTGAAGCGTACTCGATATTATAATTTTGAGATAAAAAGAAACGAATTAATTGAAGCATCCTACTTCCTGCTGCAGAAGAAGTAGGTTCTACCCAAACTGAACTTATTATAAGTAATTTATTCATACGCAAATATACAAACTTTTATTTTGTGCGTTCCCTTTCAGGTCGTGTGTTCCGTTATATCTTTTTTGGTGTTATTTTTTAAAAAAAAGGATGCCACTTCACCCACTAACGCTTAGGTTTTCATAAGATATATTATGCGAACACGCCGTACTTATAACAAAAAAAGCCTCAATCTTTAGATTGAGGCTTTAATAAAAGAAGGCGGCGACATACTCTCCCACATAACTGCAGTACCATCTGCGCAGTTGGGCTTAACTTCTCTGTTCGGAAAGGTAAGAG
>JBFYPW010000081.1:0-9200 GCA_041303115.1 Flavobacterium sp. | reverse complement strand
GACATTTGAATGTCGTGTACAAAAATTTGTTGTAATATAGTAAATGCTGTGGTATTTGTATTTGAAGTATAGGTTGAAATACTATCGTCTGAATGGTAAAAGGGTTTTACTTTTATTCCTTCTAAACTTTCCCAAATTAATGTGTCATTATAATCTGCTCCTTTTAATTCAAATTGAATTTGTTGTTTCCATTGTTTAGATGAAACGGCATTAAAATCTTGAAATAATTTTGTTTTCATTGATTTGTTTTTGATTTGAAAACTTATTTTTGAAGGTTACTTTTTTGCTTCAAGTAAACTGTCTTTTATTTTATCTTCTTCAAATTCTATGATGTAAATATCTTCGCTGTCTTTTTTCATAAAGTACTTTTCGCGAGCATATTTTTCAGTCATATTATCGTTTTTTAAATTTTTTATTTTAATACTATCCTTTGCAATTTCAGATTTGTAATATTTTTTATTATCGTTTAATTCATCAATTTGTTGATTTAAAAAACGATGTTCGAAATAAGAATAGTTATCAAAAAATAGCATCCATACAATGAAAGCAATCAATGTTATAGCGTATTTATTTCCTAAAAAACTTAAAAAAGGAAATTTTTGAACTAGTATTTGAATTTTTTTAAACATTATTTGTCTATTCGTTGATTTATAACTGCTCTTACAACATCAATGGCAACTGTATTGTATTTATCATTTGGAATAATGATATCTGCAAATGCTTTTGTTGGTTCAATAAATTGTTCGTGCATAGGTTTCAAAGTGGTTTGATATCGAGTTAATACTTCTTCCATATCTCTTCCTCTTTCGGCAATATCTCGTTTTAAACGGCGTATTAATCGCTCATCAGAATCTGCGTGTACGAATACTTTAATATCAAATAAATCGCGAATTTCCGGATTAGTAAATATTAATATTCCTTCTACAATCATTACTTTTCTTGGATGTGTACTTATAGTATCATCCGTTCTGTTATGAGTTACAAATGAATAAATAGGTTGGTCTATAACTTTGCCCGCTTTTAAATCATTTAAATGTAAAATCAACAAATCAAAATCTATAGCTCGTGGATGATCAAAATTTATTTTAGTACGTTCCTCATAAGTTAAATTGTTGGTTTCTTTGTAGTAAGAATCCTGAGAAATTACGCCAACTTCAGTAGATGGCAATTCGTTCATAATTTGATGTACAACTGTAGTTTTTCCACTACCAGTACCACCAGCAATACCAATAACAAGCATAAATAGTAACTTTAATTTACACAAAGATAGAAATATATACTATAAAAAAAATTCTATCTTAAAGGAAAAGATAGAATTTTATTAACTATTTATAAATGAATATTAATTATTAATTAATTGCAATAATTCATTTATTTTTTGTGGTGTATTAAATGCTCCATTAAAAGAAGTGGTAACTGTTGCAGAACTATCGTCTTGAACACCACGTGATGAAACACAAAGATGTTTGGCGTCAATAATAACGGCTACATCTTCAGTTTCTAATGCAATTTTTAAATCTTCGGCAATTTGCATCGTCAATCGTTCTTGAACTTGAGGGCGTTTTGCATAATACTGGACAATTCTATTTAATTTTGATAAACCAATTACTTTACCAGAGGAAATATATGCCACGTGTGCTTTACCAAAAATAGGTACAAAATGATGTTCGCAATTAGAATAAAATGTTATGTTTTTTTCGACTAACATTTGATTGTATTGATATTTATTTTCAAAAAGCGCCATTTTAGGCTTATTTTTAGGATTTAATCCTGAAAAAATTTCTTCAATATACATTTTAGCTACTCTTTCTGGAGTACCTTTTAAAGAATCGTCGGTCAAATCTAAATCCAAAGCCTTCATTATTTCAGTAAAATGAAATGCAATAATTTCTTTTTTTTCTGAATCCGATTTTGAAAACGCATCTGCTACCATTGGTGTTTCCAATGACGTGTATAAATGATCGTTTCCTATATCTTCTATAGATAAATTTGTTAGTATGTTGTCTTCAATCATAAAGTTTGATTTCATAAAGTTTATTTTGTTTAACAAAAGTAGTAAATAATTAAACAAAAAAGAATTATTTAGATAATTTTTTATTTATGGTTCTATAAGATAAATATATACTTTGTTATTAAGAGTATATTAGTTAAGTGAATGCCAAAAAAAAACGACCTCAAAATGATTGAAGTCGTTTGTCGGGGTGGCAGGATTCGAACCTGCGGCCTCCTGCTCCCAAAGCAGGCGCGATAACCGGGCTACGCTACACCCCGTGATTGCGAGTGCAAATATACTCTTTATATTTAAACCTCAAAATGATTTTCAATTTTTTTATTGAACAAAATAATTTTACATTTACCCAACTTTACATTTTATTTATGAAAAAATATTTTTATGTGTTATTACTTCAAATTGGTTTAATTTCTTGTACGTCTAAACCATCTAAAGAATCCATTTTAAAAATAAATGGGTACTGGGAAATAGAAAAAGTTGTATTTCCTGATGGGAATAAAAAAGCATATCAAGTAAATCAATTTATAGATAATATTAATTTAAAAAACTCAGTTGGAACTCGTCAAAAAATGGCGCCTCAGTTAGATGGTTCATTTCTTAATGGTGCCTTGCAGGATAAAATTAGGGTTGTAGATAGTGCAGGTTCTTATTTTTTGAAAACACAATCTAATTTTACAAAATGGGAAGAAAAAATTATCTCTGTTTCAGATGATGAATTGGTTTTAGAAAATGAAACTAAAATTACCTATTATTACAAGAAATTTATACCATACGATAAAAGAAAATAAAAATGAAACGATTTAATGACGATTTTTCTATCGGTGATGTAATGAAAGAGTTTATGAAATCTACGAAGCTTGAAGCGGGTTTAGATATCATAAATGTTAAAGAAACTTGGTATAAAATGATGGGGCCCGCTTTTAAAAATTATACAGAACATATTGAATTAAAAAGACAAACGTTGTATGTTCAATTAAATTCTTCGGTTGTAAAACAAGAATTGGAATACGGAAAATCTAAAATCTTAAAAATGCTAAATGAAGAACTTGGAAAAGACTTGATTAAAGAAATTGTCTTTAGGTGAAAAGGTTAAGGGTATAAGGTCTTAGGTTAAGGTTAAAAAAAAGGTGATTTGAAATTTCAAATCACCTTTTTTTATACGAATTTCAATTTTTAGAATTGCTCTCTTCCAGCGAAATGAAAAGCACTTTCGATAGCAGCATTTTCATCTGAGTCAGAACCGTGAACAGCATTTTCTCCAATTGAAGTAGCATATTTTTTACGGATTGTTCCTTCAGCAGCATCTGCAGGATTTGTAGCACCAATTAATGCTCTAAAATCTTCAACTGCATTATCTTTTTCTAAAATTGCAGCAACAATTGGTCCACGAGTCATAAATTCTACTAATTCACCAAAGAAAGGTCTTTCTGAGTGAACAGCATAAAATTTCTGAGCATCTGCTACAGTTAATTGCGTTAATTTCATAGAAACGATTTTAAAACCGCCTTCTGTAATCATGTTTAAAATTCCACCAATGTGTCCGTTTTCAACACCATCTGGTTTAATCATTGTAAATGTTCTATTTGTAGCCATTTTTCTTAAATTTTTTGCAAAGGTACTATTTAATTCTAAACTGCAAAATGGTTTATGGAAAATCAAATATGTTTTATATTGTAACTAAAACAAAATTTGTGTGAAAAGGATTTGAGTGTAAGATAACTTTACTCACAAATTCATCTGTATAAAACGCACTAAAATTGCTTTTTCGTTCTTGTAAACTTCCATTTGGAAATAATTGATTCTGTAAGTCGATTAAACGTGCTGTTTTTTCAAAATGAACTCGTTTTTCAGCTTTTAATAAACGTTTTTCTAGGTTTTTCAATCCTTTTAATTGCTTCGCTTCTTGAGCTTTAACGGCACCGATAAACGATTTATCAGTTTCTTCAGCAATTTTTAGTAAATCAGAAAACTGTTTTTTTATCGTATCTTTTTGTTCAGAAAAATCAATATTAAAATTCGAAAATTCTTTGGTTTTTTGATTTACTAATTCTTTTTGCTTTAGAAATAATTCAGGAAAAGAAAGACCTAATTTTTTCATTTTTAATACCTGTTTTTCCGTAGCAATTACAAATGAATTTCGTAACATTAAAATTGGGAAAGTGACCTTTTGAGCGTCAAAATTATTTTTCAATTCTAACCAATACGCTATTTCACCACCACCTCCAATATATGCTAAATTTGGCAATATGACTTCTTGGTATAAAGGTCTTAAAATGACATTTGGACTAAATTTTTCTGGTGAATTTTCAATTATTTTACTAATTTCTGATTCAGAAAATTCAATATCAGTGTTATTTATTTTATATGTATTGTTTTCAAAAATAATTCGTTCACGTAAACTATTTTCTATATAAAATAGGTTGATTTCTCTTGGATTTACTTGAACGGTGTAATTTTTTAATTGATTTATTGTTTTAGAAACAGTTGTAAATGAATTCCGATGCAATAATTCATCTTTAATATATGGTGCAAAAAGTGCTTTTAGCTTTTTATCATCCCCATCAATTATCACTAAACCTTCCGTTTTAAATAATTCATTGGCTAAATAACGTGTTGCATCAGCTAAATTAGCGTGTTCTAAATAGGTTTTTTTGAATAGATCTTTTAGATATTCCGCTGTTTCACCAACTCCAATTGATTCAGAAAATTCTTTAAAGGTTTCTGTTAAACTATCCGTTACTAATCTTCCAACAGGTCCGAAACTTTCTTTATCCCATTTTATTTTTTGGTCGTTAAAATGAAAATGATTTATTTCTTCAAAATCGTGATCTTCTGTCGCCATCCAATAAATTGGAACAAAGTTGTACTCTGTGTACTTTTGTTTTAATTGCTTACATAAATTAATTGTGGAAGCAATTTTATAGATAAAATAAGCAGGTCCCGAAAATAAATTTAATTGATGTCCGGTTGTAATGGTAAAGGTTTTCTCCGATTTTAGTAATTCAAAGTTTGATTGAGTTGATGGAGATATTGGAAAATTTGAATTTTGATTATTTAATGCTTCTGCTAAAATTAATCGATTTTCTTTGCTATAATTCTTAGTTTTTTCATCTATTTGGGCACTAAAATTCTCTATTCGGGGAAACCGATGATATAGCGATTGTACTTCTGGTTTTTCATCTAAATAATCCACAATTAGTTTAGAAAAATAACCCGATTTTTGATACGAAATACAATCTGTTGGCATAATTTTTTTTACAAAAATAATCATTTTTCGCCATCTACAATTAATTTTTATCTTTGTAAAAACATTTCACCTTGTCAGACATTCTTTTAATTACGCCACCTTTTACTCAATTGAATACGCCATATCCCGCAACGGCTTATATCAAAGGGTTTCTAAACACGAAAAGTATTTCTGCTTTTCAAATGGATTTAGGTATCGAAGTGATATTAGAATTGTTTTCAAAAAAGGGTTTAACTAACTTAATTCCTGACGGTGAAATTGCCCATTTTTCTGAAAACTCGCAAAGAATTCTTTCGCTTTGGAATGACTACATTAATACAATCGATGCTGTAATTGCTTTTCTTCAAGGAAAGAATTCCACATTAGCCCGCCAAATTTGTAGTAGAAATTTTTTACCCGAAGCGTCTCGTTTCAATCAATTAGACGATATGGAATGGGCTTTTGGAAATATGGGTATGCAAGACAAAGCAAAACATTTAGCTACTTTGTATTTAGAAGATATTTCGGATTTCATTGTGGAATGCGTAGATGAAAATTTCGGATTTAGTCGCTATGCTGAAAGATTGGGTAGAAGTGCCAATTCATTTGATGAATTATACTCTGAATTACAAAATGAAACCACGCATATAGATAAAATTACACTTAAAATTTTAGAGGAAAGAGTAATAGAAATTCAACCGAATTTGGTACTAATATCGGTGCCTTTTCCAGGAAATTTATATAGCGCTTTCCGATGTGCTCAATATATAAAATCGAATTATCCCTCAGTGAAAATCGCTATGGGTGGTGGCTTTCCAAACACAGAGTTAAGAAGTCTAAAGGATAAAAGAGTTTTTGAGTTTTTCGATTTTATTACGCTTGATGATGGCGAATTACCAGTGGAGCTTTTAAATTCCAATGTTAAAATTCCAAATTCCAATGAGTTCAAAAGGACGTTTGTTTTAGAAAATAATGAAGTTGTTTATAAAAATAACACTACTAAAACTGACTACAAGCAATCAGAGGTTGGAACACCAGATTATTCAGATTTATTTTTGGATAAATATATTTCAGTAATTGAAATTGCTAATCCAATGCATAGTTTATGGAGCGATGGCCGATGGAATAAACTTACTATGGCACACGGCTGTTATTGGGGAAAATGTACGTTTTGTGATATTTCTTTGGATTATATAAAAATTTATGAACCTATTGCAGCAAAAATTCTTGTGGATAGAATGGAAGAACTAATTGCGCAAACAGGCGAAACAGGTTTTCATTTTGTAGACGAAGCGGCACCACCAGCTTTAATGCGTGAAGTGGCTTTGGAAATTCTTAAACGTAAATTAGTGGTTTCTTGGTGGACAAATATTCGGTTTGAGAAAAGTTTTACTAAAGATTTGTGCATTTTGTTAAAAGCTTCAGGTTGTATTGCGGTTTCTGCTGGATTAGAAGTAGCTTCAGATAGATTATTAGAATTAATTAAAAAAGGGGTAACAGTGGAACAAGTGGCGAAAGTAACGAGTTATTTTACCGAAGCTGGAATTATGGTTCACGCGTATTTAATGTACGGTTATCCTACGCAAACTATTCAAGAAACTGTGGATAGTTTAGAAATGGTGCGACAGTTGTTTCAAGTTGGTACTATTCAATCTGGATTTTGGCATCAATTTGCTATGACGGCTCATTCTCCAGTAGGATTAAATCCAGACGAATTTGGCGTAATTCCGCAACAAAATGAAATTACTTTTGCAAATAACGACATTCAGTTTATAGACAAAACAGGTATCAATCACGATAAGTTTAGTTTTGGATTAAAAAAATCGTTATTCAATTATATGCACGGGGTGTGTTTCGATTATGATTTACAAGAGTGGTTTGATTTTAAAATTCCAAACACTAAGATATCACCAGATTTCATAGAAAATGCCATTTTTGAAACTACAGATTTTTCTTTAAAGCCAACTGCTAAACTCATTTGGATAGGTAATTTGCCAATTGTAAATTATTTTACAAAATCAAAAAAAGGACATACTTGGGAAATGGCGAAGTTGTCGTTTCATTTTAAAACGGAAACACTTGAAATTTCTTTAGAAAAAGACCAAGCAAATTGGTTATTAAAAACCATAAAATTACTTTCAGATCATCCCATTTTATTGAAAAATGTCAAATTAGACTTCGAATCTCAGTTTGAAGATTTTGAATTGTTTTGGTTTTCAAAACAAATAAGTTTATTGCGAAATTCTGGTTTGTTAGTACTTTAAACTGGCACATTCACAAATTCCATTCGTACCAAACCGTCATCATCAATTTTTGTAAGTGTAATTTCGTGTAAGGTATTGGCTAATTCTGGGTTCCAAGGCGTTTTTACTTTTACGTAGTTTTCCGTAAAACCTGTGATATAACCTTCTTTATTTTCGTTTTCAAATAAAACCGTGCGTGTGCTACCTAATTGGCTTTCGTAATAGGCTCTGCGTTTTTTTACAGATAGTCCGCGTAACATTTTACTGCGTTTGCTTCTTACGTTGGCTGGCACGGCATCTGGCATATTGGCGGCTTCCGTATTGTCGCGTTCACTATACGTAAACACGTGTAAATACGAAATGTTCATTTCATTTAAATAATTGTAAGTCTCTAAAAAATGTTCGTCAGTTTCCCCTGGAAATCCAACAATTACATCCACACCAATACACGCGTGTGGCATTACTTCTTTAATTTTATTTACGCGTTCCGTATAAATTTCACGTTGGTAACGACGCTTCATTTTCCCTAAAATTTCATTGCTACCACTTTGTAATGGAATATGAAAATGCGGGACAAACGTTCTACTTTTACTTACAAATTCAATCGTTTCGTTTTTTAGTAAGTTGGGCTCAATGCTTGAAATTCTTAGTCTTTCAATGCCTTCTACTTTGTCTAATTCTTGCACTAATTCTAAAAACGTATGTTCGTGTTTTTTATTGCCAAATTCGCCTTTTCCGTAATCGCCTATGTTTACACCAGTTAATACTATTTCTTTAATGTTTTGATCCGAAATTTCTTTGGCATTTTTCAACACATTTTCCAAAGCATCACTTCTCGAAATCCCACGTGCTAAAGGAATTGTACAATACGTACATTTATAATCGCAACCATCTTGCACTTTTAAGAAAGCTCGCGTTCTGTCACCAATTGAATAACTGCCTACATAAAAATCGGCTTCTTCAATTTCGCAACTATGTACTTCGCCCATATCGTTTTTAGATAGGTCGTTAATGTAATCGGTAATTTTAAATTTTTCTGTTGCACCCAAAACCAAATCTACACCATCTACTGCGGCTAATTCTTCAGGTTTCAGTTGGGCATAACAACCCACGGCGGCAACAAAAGCTTTGTCATTAAGTTTCATCGCTTTTTTTACCACTTGTTTAAACTGTTTATCGGCATTTTCTGTTACAGAACACGTGTTAATTACGTAAATATCTGCTATTTCTTCAAAATCCACTCTGTCAAAACCTTCATCATTGAAGTTTCTGGCAATAGTAGAAGTTTCCGAAAAATTCAGTTTACAACCTAGTGTATAAAACGCTACTTTTTTTCTATCAGACATACTTGTTTTCTTTGGGCGTGCCCTTTCAGGTCGTGCTATCCGTTACAATCTTTTTTTATGTCTTGAAAAAAGCCACAAAAAAAGGATTTCCACTCCAAACGAAGTTCACTGAACTCCTATGAAAATAAAATCAATGTGAAGTAATCACTCACGCAAATCGGATACAAAATTACGTAGATTTTTCTTAAGTTATAAATCTTTTAGTATCAGATTTTTAGTTAAAGCGGTTTCAAAATAAAAAATAATGGTATTTTGTTTGCAGTATTGGGTAATAGTATTATATTTGCACCCTGAAATAAAAACATAATTAACAAAAGGTTATAAGGCGTTTACACCTTTTTATTGTAAAAAGCCGCGAAACAAATTATAATCAT
>JBFYPW010000080.1:0-9248 GCA_041303115.1 Flavobacterium sp. | reverse complement strand
AATGCAGGTTTTACCAGTATCGTAAAAACAAGATTAAAAAGTTTGTTACTCGCCATTACTCAATTATCTGAATACCAACTAATGTAATTGTTATGAAAAGAAGAAATTTTATAAAAACTACTGCTTTAGCAACAACGCCACTTTTATTTAATGGTATTCCAGTTATGGCATCTTCGGAAGTTGATAGTGTAACATTAGAAAAAATGGCGCTTTCTGCCATAAACTGTGGTAAAATATTAGTTATTATTCAGCAAAATGGTGGTAACGATGGGCTAAATACGGTTTTTCCATTAGACAAATGGAGTAATTTAGTTAACGCGCGTTCTAATATTTTAATGCCAGAAAGTAGCGTGTTAACTTTAAATAACAATGCTACTACTGGATTACATCCTGCTATGACAGAAATGAAAAACCTGTACAATAATGGAAAAATGATGATTGTGCAAGGGGTGTCGTATCCCAATCCAAATTATAGTCATTTTAGAGCAACTGATATTTGGTTTACGGCATCTGGAAGTAATCAAAACTTAAATAGCGGTTGGCTTGGTAGAGCATTAGATATCAAATATCCAAATTATCCAATGGCTTATCCTTCGCCTGAAATGCCACATCCTTTAGCCATACAAATTGGGTCAACTTTGCCTTTTTCATTGCAAGGACCCAATATGAATATGGGATACAGTGCTCCAGATCCGAATGCGTTACTTAATGTGATAAACGGGATAACAGACCCTTCGCCAAATTCTGATTATGGTCACGAACTTACTTTTCTTCGATTAATGAAAGATCAAAGTAATGTGTATAGAAATGTGATACAAACCGCCTATAATTTTGCATTAAATTCAGGAGTTACTTATCCAACTAATAACAAATTGGCCGACCAGTTAAAAATTGTTGCCAAACTTATCAATGGAGGATTACAAACACCAGTTTACATTGTAAATCATCCTAATACTCACGACACACACGAAAATCAGGTAGATAGTAATGATAAAACGCAAGGTTCTCAAGCTATAAATTTAACCTTGTTATCTCAAGCTATTGGCGCATTTCAAAAAGAAATTACCTATATGGGTAAAGATAACGATGTTACCGGAATGACGTTTAGTGAATTTGGTAGAAGAATTAAAAGTAACGCAAGTAAAGGAACAGATCACGGTTCGGCTGCACCAGTTATTTTCTTTGGTGGTGCACTAAACACTAGCCCTCATGAAGTAGCGAATACGACGCACCCAATTCCTGGAATGATTGGAACTTCACCTGTTTTACCAACAAATGCTGCGGTAAATGATCAAATACCCATGCAGTTTGATTACAGACAAATTTATACAACTGTTATGCAAGATTGGTTGTGCATGTCTGAAAGTGAGGCCGCTGAGGTTTTAGGAGGCAATTATGTAAAATTACCCATATTTGACAAAACGTTAAGTGATAGTATCAATTTTGAAGATGAAAATAATCAAGGTGTACTTTTGTATCCAAATCCATCTACAGACGGAATATTAAAGGTTTTGTTTTCAGATACCGTAAATACTAATGTGCAATTTACAGTGTTTTCAGTTAATGGAAGTTTAATTTACAATACTGTAGAATTTATCTTAGAAAATAACAGCACCTTATATTATCAAAATTTATCTTCTGGAATGTACCTATTATCTATTGAGTGGAATAGAAAAAAAGTATATAAGAAATTTATTATTGAATAATTACGTTTTTAATTTGTCAATTTGGCAATATGATACTACAAACCTGTAAAAATATTGCAGGTTTTTTTCTTATATTTAAATAATATTTTAATTGATTTGAAAAACTAAAAAACGAAACTTCGCATAGCTATCGAAATATGTATTTGGATATGAAGTTGTATTACGCAAATATATAATTTAACAGTAATATTTAAAAAAATAGTAAAAAATGAAATCTAATATAAAAATATTATTATTGATATTAATTTTAATCAATTGCACTTCATATTCTCAAAATAAAACATTAAACCTTTTTGGTAATTGGGAAATTACAGACTATTTGGAAAATAAATCTGATTTTACTTTAAGTGTAGATAATTATGTTTCAATGTCTATAAACGAAGAATTTATTGATGGGAAAAACTTTATCATACGCGGCGGAAAATATAATGGACAAAAAGGAGAATTGAAATATATTATAAATTATGAAAAAACGCCTATTGAAATTGATTTAATAGCAGTTAAAGAAAATAAAGAAATGGGAAGAATTTTAGGAGTAATTAAACCAATAAACGAAAATGAATTTTTAATGATTTTGAATTTTGATGGAAAAAGGAATTCAGATTTTTCCGAAAATAATTATGAACAAATAATGACTGTAAAACGAAAAGATTAAAATTATCTACTACTAAACATTGATGTAAAAGTCTTAATTAAAAATGGAATAGCCGTTTCACATTGAAATATTAATTAATTTAGGGAGTATTTCGTCATAATCCCTTACATATAAATCAAAAAACCCCTGTAAAAATTTCACAGGGGTTTTTCTATATCTTAAAAAGCAACTATTCACTAATTACTTTTCACTAATCACTTAATTCTACAAATCAAACTTAATGCCTTGCGCTAACGGCAATTGATCCGAATAGTTTACGGTATTGGTTTGTCGTCTCATATACACTTTCCAAGCATCTGAACCTGATTCTCTTCCGCCACCTGTTTCTTTTTCACCACCAAAAGCACCACCAATTTCTGCACCAGAAGTACCGATATTTACATTTGCAATTCCACAATCGGAACCCGCGAAAGATAAAAATTTCTCTGCTTCTTTGATGCTGTTTGTCATAATAGCAGAAGACAATCCTTGTGCTACACCATTTTGTTTTTCGATTGCATTTTCCACTTCGCCTTCGTATTTCATTAGATATAAAATAGGAGCAAACGTTTCATGTTGTACAATTTCAAAATGATTTTCTGCTTCAATGATAGCCGGTTTTACATAACATCCAGATTCGTATCCTTCACCTGATAAAACGCCACCTTCTACTAATACTTTTCCGCCTTCTGCTTTAGCTTTTTCAATTGCTGCTAAATAGGTGTTTACCGCATCCGTATCAATAAGCGGTCCTATATGATTTTTTTGATCTAATGGATTTCCAATCGTTAATTGTCCGTAAGCACCCACAATAGCATCTCTTACTTTATCGTATACACTTTCGTGAATGATTAATCGTCTTGTAGAAGTACATCTTTGTCCAGCTGTTCCTACCGCTCCAAAAACGGCTCCAGGAACTACTACTTTTAAATCGGCAGTAGGTGTAATAATAATCGCATTGTTTCCACCTAATTCCAATAAAGATTTACCGAAACGTTGCGCAACAGTAGTACCAACAATTCTTCCCATTCTGGTAGAACCTGTGGCAGAAATTAACGGAATTCTAACGTCTGTAGTCATCATTTCGCCAACTTTGTAATCACCGTTAATGATACAAGAAATTCCTTCTGGCAACTGATTTTCTTTTAAAATACCAGCAATAATATTCTGACAAGCGATAGAACATAAAGGTGCTTTTTCCGAAGCTTTCCAAACACAAACGTCACCGCAAATCCAAGCCAACGCTGTATTCCAAGCCCAAACGGCTACTGGAAAGTTAAAAGCAGAAATAATTCCTACTACTCCAATAGAATGCCATTGTTCTCTCATCACGTGTCCAGGACGTTCAGACGGAATGGTTTGTCCGTTCAATTGTCGAGATAAACCTACGGCGAAATCGCAAATATCAATCATTTCTTGTACTTCACCGTACCCTTCTTGTAACGATTTCCCCATTTCATAGGAAACTAATTTTCCAAGAGGTTCTTTTAATTCTCTTAATTTATTTCCAAATTGTCTAACAATTTCGCCACGTTGAGGTGCTGGCATAGCACGAAACGATTTAAAAGCGGTTGTAGCACTTTGCATTACTTTTTCGTAATCTGCTGCTGTGGTTGTTTTAACTTTTCCAATTAATTGCCCATCCACTGGTGAGTAACTTTCAATGATTTCTCCAGATGAAAAACTGTTAGAACCCGTTGAGGTTCCGTCATTAATTTCTTTTATTCCAAGTGCTTTTAAAGCTTCAGGCATTCCAAATTGTGAGGCTATTGTTGACATTTTAACTTTTTTAAATGATTTTGTTATAATTATGCAAATATAATAAATTGAATTCAGAATAAAGAATTAGTTATTTTACAAATTTCGGATTGCTTTCCATAACCATTCCGCATTTTTTACACGTTCTTTTTTCTTCTGAAGCATAAAAATCAGTAAAATGTGTAAGGAAATCATTTTCAATATTGTTCAACTCAAAATATACTTCGTGAAGTTTGTGATTGCACGAATCGCAAAACCAAAGCAATCCATCTTTTACATCCAAATGATTTCGTTTTTTTTCAATTACTAAACCAATAGAATTTTCTGTTCTGCTTGGCGAATGCGGTACTTTAGCAGGTAATAAAAACATATCTCCAGCGGAAAGATGCATCGCTTTTTTTTCACCATTTTCTTGAATGTACACCGTAATATCACCTTCTAATTGATAAAATAATTCTTCAGTTTCGTTATAATGATAGTCTTTTCTGGCATTAGGTCCTGCTACAATCATAACAATATAATCGCCAGAATCTATATATAAATTTTTATTTGCAACTGGCGGAACCAGAAGATGTCTGTTTTCTTCTATCCACTTATTCAAGTTGAAAGGTTTTGCAATTGACATAAAAAGAATTTTAAAAGGTAAAGTTACAAAATAAAAAAAGGCACTTTTAATGTACCTTCAATTATTTTTTATTTTTTGGCTTCTTTTATCAAGTAAATATAGGATGGAAAATGATCTGAATATCCAGGTCCAATCGAAGTATTTCGTAAAGCATATCCTTTATATTGACCCGTTTGTTGAATCATAAAAGGAGCATTGTACACACCAGCTTTCCAATATCTCCAAGAAGAATAGTCTTTTCTCAATAAAGGCTCAGATATGATAATTTGATCGAAAAAATCCCAAGAATCTCTAAAAGCTAACGTTCCAATTCCTTTATTCATTAATTTTTCTGCAGGATTGTAAAGTCCTAACGGTTGTACTTCTTTTTCATCTCCTTTTGCGCCTAAAACTTGTTTCACACTTTTATTAAAAGGGCCGTCATTCAAATCGCCCATTGTGAAGATTTTCGCATTTGGATTAATTATTTGTAACGAATCGATAATTTTTTTGTTTAGTGCTGCTGCTGCTTCACGAAGTGGGCTACTTCTTTTTTCACCACCTCTTCTTGAAGGCCAGTGATTTACAATAAAGTGCATTTCTTCACCGTCTAATAATCCAGTCATTAGAATTTGATCACGTGTGTAAATTCTTTTGGTTTTGATATCTACTACATTATCATCGGTATCTTCAACTTTTTCTTTGTCTTTTGCTTTTTTATCGGTTTCATCTTCCGTTACAATTAAGGCATAATTTTTATAACTCGTTGGTTGAAAATGTCCTTTTTGATATAAAAAACCCGTATCAATCCCTCGTCTATCTGGCGAATCAAAATGAATTACCGAATAGCCTTTAGCTGCTAACAAGGGTTGCTTGCAAAGGTCTTCTAATACTTGTCTGTTTTCAATTTCGGCTACGCCTAAAATCACTGGAGAATTCTTTTGCTCGGCACTTGTTCCAAGTTGAGAAATTACTCGTTCTAATTTTTGAAGTTTATCTTTATAATTTTCAGGCGTATAAATAAAATCTTCATCATTTATATTTGGGTCATTAATGGTATCAAATAAGTTTTCTAAATTGTAAAAAGCAATTGTATTAACCAGGTAGGTCTTTTTTCCTTGAGAAAAACTTGCAGAAACACATAATAGTATCGCTAAAGCACTGTAAATTGATTTGATGTTCATATTTAAGGTTAAGTTATAATTATATAAAGTGTAAAATTTGAAACAAAGGTAAATAATTTAATTTATTGTTTTATCTTTGTTAGCTTTTTAGTTTGTTACTAAATTGCTTGTAAGGTATTAATTTAAAATTAAGTATGAAAAAACTTGTATTAAGTCTTTTGTTTTTGTTTCAGGCTGTTTTTGTAATGGCTCAAAACCAATCAACTGTAAAAGGAAAGGTAGTTGATTCCAAATCGCAAAGCCCTTTGGGTAGCGTGAAAGTAATGATTCAATCTAATGAACAATTTGTAACGACCAATAGTTTTGGAGAATTTCAAATTAGTGGTATTTCAGTAGGCAACCAAATTTTAGTAATTTCCGTAGAAGGATATAACACCCAAAATTTTGCCATTGAAGTGCTGGCAAATCAAACCTTAGATGTTGGTTTATTGTTTTTGGACGAAGACATTACATTAGAGCAGCAATTAAGTTTAGTAACCATTACTGAAAACGACTTAGGTGATGACAACAGTGGTTCTGAAAGTACTGCAGGGTTATTACAATCTTCAAGAGATGCTTATCAGCAAGCCGCAGCATTTAACTGGGGTTTAGCAAGATTTCGAATGAGAGGTTTAGATAATGAATATGGAGTAACTATGATTAATGGTATTTCAATGAATAAAATCTATGATGGAAGACCACAATGGAGCAACTGGGGCGGATTAAATGACGCCACAAGAATCCAAGAATTTACATTAGGTTCTGCACCATCAGATTATACTTTTGGAGGTATTTTAGGAACGCAAGAAATTAATACAAGAGCTTCTTTATACAGAAAAGGAACAAGAATTTCTATGGCAGGAACCAATACGAATTATTCATGGCGTTCTATGGTTACTCATAATTCAGGTTTAATGGATAATGGTTGGGCATATAGTATTTCTGGATCAAGAAGATGGGCACAAGAAGGCTATTTTGAAGGTACAGATTACGGAGCTAATTCCTTTTTTGCAAGTGTAGAGAAAAGAATCAATAAAAAACACAGTTTGAATTTTACAGCAATTTATGCTCAAAATACAAGAGGAAAATCGTCTCCAAATACTGCTGAGGTTAATAATTTAATGGGAATTAAATACAATTCATTTTGGGGATGGCAAGACGGTAAAAAACGTAATTCAAGAGATAAAGATGTCGAAGAACCAATTTTAATGTTAAGTCATTATTGGAAGATTTCAGATAAAACTACATTAAATACTAATGTTGCTTATCAAACGGGTTCTATTGGAAATAGTAGGTTAGATTTTCAAACAGCAAATAATCCCGATCCAACCTATTATAAAAACTTACCGAGTTATTTTTCTAATTTAGGTGATACAGCCGGTGCAGTAGCAGCACAAGGTTATTTCACAAATAATAGTCAAATTAATTGGAATAATATGTATTATGCGAACTTAAATAGTAGTGTTACTCCAGGAAAAAGTTTATATGCGTTGTATGAAGACAGAACAGATGATAAACAAATTACAGCTAACTCCATTTTATTTTCTGATTTATCGGATAATGTAAAATTAAATGCTGGTGCAAGTTTTAAAAAATTAAAATCTCATAACTTCCAAAATATGTTGGATTTATTAGGAGGACAATTTTTTGAAGATATTGACCCATTCTTTTCAGGTGATATGGGACAGTCGAATCTTAATAATCCCAACCGACAAATTAAAGTAGGTGACGAATACGGATACAATTATAATTTAAATGCTATTGTTGCAGATGCATTTACGCAATTTAAATTTACCTATAAAAAAGTAGATTTCTACTTGGCACAATCTTTCTCAAGAACGCAATATCAAAGAGAAGGGTTATACAGAAACGGAATTTATGCTAACACGTCTTTTGGAAAAGGATCAAAACAAATTTTTGAGAATTTTGGATTCAAAGGTGGATTAACATACAAAATTACAGGACAGCAATTAATAGATTTCAATGGGGTGTATATGACAAAAGCACCTAATATGAGAAACACTTTTGCTAATGCTCGTATTAATAATAACATTACTCCAGAATTAAACAGCGAAACAATTGCAAGTGCAGATGCTTCATATGTAGTAAGAACGCCTAAGTTTAAAGCACGTGTAACAGGATTTGCATCAAGAGTACAAAATGCAACAGAAATTTCATTCTTTTACGCTGAAGGTATTGGAGAGGATGTAGATGGAAACGACCAAGATTCGTTTATTTCTGAACTTTTAACAGGAATTGAGAAGAGAAATTATGGAGCTGAAATTGGTTTAGAATATCAGTTTACTTCTACAATTAAAGGTACAGTTGCTGCATCATATGGTCAATATTTGTATGGAAACAATCCAAACTTAAGAATTAATGACGATGCACTAGCAACTTTAACCAATACACAACCAGTTGTAGATTTTGGTAAAGCGTATTTAAAAAATTACAGATTACCAGGTATGCCGCAAACAGCAGCTTCTTTAGGGTTAGAATATAGAGATCCAAATTTCTGGTGGGTGGGTGCAAATATTAATTATTTAGCCGATTCGTATTTAGACATTTCAAACATCACAAGAACAGATAATTTTACTATTGACGGAGCTACTGGTGATAATTATTCGGGAGCTAATGAAGAAACAGTTAGAAAAGCTTTAAACCAAGAAAAATTTGCTAATTTTAATTTATTAAATCTTACTGGTGGTAAATCTTGGAGAATTGATACTACTACAATTGGTTTCTTCGCTTCAATTAATAATGCGCTAGATACAACCTACAAAACGGGTGGTTTTGAACAGTCTAGAAAAGCAACTTTCCCAGATTTACAAGCTGATAATGCCAATGGTACACCAGCTTTCGGACCTAAATATTTTTATGGATTCGGAAGAACTTATTTTATTAACTTATACGTTAACTTCTAAATAAATTGAAAATGAAAAATATATTTTTAAAAATTACGTTTGCAATTATTACTGCTGCATCTTTTATAAGTTGTGATGTAGCTGAAACAGATATTCCGACAGTTTTTAAATACGCATTCAATGAAGGTTTTTCAACTTCTACAACAGGAAGTGGTGCTGTTGAAGTGCCAATTACTTTAACAGGATGGGTAAATCATAATGCGACTTCAACTCGTTTATGGCACGCAAGAGTTTTCACGGGTGATAATTATGCTGAATTTTCTTCGTTCTATTCTGCGGCAGGAACTAACGATGTGGCATGGTTAATTACTCCAGCTATCGATTTAACTAGTACTACTGGTGAAATTCTTTCTTTTACTACGAAAACAAGATTTTCAAATGGATATCCAATGACCGCTTTTATTTCAACAAATTATGATGGTAGTACTGCTGGGATTTCAACAGCTACATGGACACCTT
>JBFYPW010000079.1:0-9252 GCA_041303115.1 Flavobacterium sp. | reverse complement strand
TTATTATGTATTTTTTAACACCCGAACTTTATTTTCCTCCAGCTTCTGAAGCTTCACCCGAAGGTATTATTGCTGTGGGTGGTGATTTGTCTCCAGAACGACTTTTATTAGCCTATCAAAACGGAATTTTTCCTTGGTATGATGCTGATGAACCCAAACTATGGTGGTGCCCAAACGAAAGAATGGTGTTGTTTTTCGAAAATTTACGAATTACGAAAAGTATGAGAAAAATACTGCTCAAAAAAGAATTTCAGGTTACTTTTAATTCAAATTTTAAAGCTGTAATTACCAATTGTCAAAAGTCGCCAAGAAAAGACCAAAATGGAACTTGGATTTCTAATGAAATTGTAGATGCTTATTGTAAACTAAACGAATTAGGTTATGCAAAAAGCATAGAAGTTTGGCAAAATAACGAATTAGTAGGCGGCTTATACGGAATAGATTTAGGCGATGTGTTTTGCGGTGAAAGTATGTTTTCAAAAGTGCCTAATGCCAGTAAAGTTGCGTTTATTTATTTGGCAAAACAATTAGAATTGGCTAACTATAAACTTTTAGATTGCCAAGTACATAATAATCATTTAGAAAGCTTGGGTTGTATAGAAATTGAAAGAGAAGCGTTTTTAGCGATTTTGAAAAGTTAATAGTTACACAGAGGTGCGCAAAATAAATTCAAAGCATAGCAGAGTTTTATTTTGAACACAGATTTATCTTGCGTCAAACTTTTTTAAACTTCTCACATATAATTCCTCTACTTTTTTACGTGCCCATTCTGTTTTTCGTAAAAAAGTTAAACTCGATTTAATTGTTGGGTTTTCATTAAAACATTTTATTTTTATCAATTCGCCAAGCGTATCAAAACCATAATACTCGACTAATTTTTCAAGTATGGCTTTTAGTGTTATGCCGTGAAGTGGATCCATTTTATTTTTAGATTTTTAGAATATTAGATTTTTAGACTGAAGTAGACTGATTTCTCACCCAACAATCTTCTACGTGATCGTTTACCATTCCTGTGGCTTGCATATGAGCATATACTACTGTTGAACCCACGAATTTGAACCCACGCTTTTTTAAATCTTTACTTAGTTTATCTGAAATTTCAGTGGTTGCTGCAACTTCACTTAATGTTTTTGGTTTGTTATCAATTGGTTTGTTGCCTACAAAAGCCCAAATATAGTTAGAAAAACTACCAAATTCTTCTTGCACTTTTATAAAGGCCTGAGCATTAGTTACTGCGGCTTTTATTTTTAATTTGTTTCTAATTATTCCAACATCTTCCGCTAATACTTGCAATGTTACATCGGTAAATTTAGCTACTTTTTGCACATCAAAACCTGCAAATGCTTTTCTAAAATTATCTCTTTTTACTAAAACCGTATACCAACTTAAACCCGCCTGGAACGTTTCTAAAATTAGAAATTCAAATAAAGTGGCATCATCGTAAACAGGTTTTCCCCATTCGTTATCGTGATAGTCTTTATATAAATCGGTTTTTTCGCACCAAGAACAACGTTTCTTAGTCATTTACTATCGGTTTTTCGTTATTATGAATGTAAGTTTCAATTAAAAAATGACCAAGATAAATTAACGGTGTTAAGCAAATTGCAATGATTAATTTAAAAGAATATCCAGTTAATGAAAATTCTATATATTGTTGTGAATTCCAAATTCCTGGTAAATAAAAGGCAATTCCTCCTACTATAAATGAATCAATTAATTGAGAAATGACTGTAGAACCTGTACTTCGTAACCAAATCATTTTTTCACCTGTTTTCTTTTTAAAATAACTAAAAATAGTAACATCTAGAAACTGAGCAACTAAAAACGCAAGTATCGAACCCACAATAATCAAATTACTTTGTCCAAATACAGCCGTAAATTCGGCATTAGAAACCGGACTGATGCCTTTTGCTTCTGGAATTTTCATCGAAAAAAACAAAATTACAAAACAGTACGCAATTAAACCTGCGGTAATATAACTCAGTCTTTTTACCCCTTGTTTCCCGAAATATTCATTAATTAAATCGGTAGTAATAAATACTATTGGCCAAGGCAAAATACCCATACTTAACACAAAAGGACCAATTTGAATTAATTTTCCCCCAATAAGTTCGGCAGTAATGGCATTGGTAATAAAAATACCTGCCAAAATAATATATACTATTTCTTTTTTGGTTCTTAACATTTATTCTTCGTAATAATCCTCTTCTACGTAATCGCCATCTGCTGGATTACTTGAAAAATTTACTCGCAAGTGATTGTCATTTAGCGATTCATTAATCATAGTTTTCATTTTTTGATTAATTTCTTTATCATCAATAATTTTTTCGTCATCAAACCTTCTAAAAGCTTTCAGATTTAGTTGATTATTTTCATCATAAACAAACGCAATTGCGTTTAACTTTTCAGTATTTTTTCCATACGAGTCAGCTTCTATATTAATTTTCTTATAAAAGAAATAAGCTATTTTTTTATCGTTATGAGTTACTATTTTTTTATCCAATAACACAATAGAATCATTTTTTTTATCAAAATCTTCATAATAATGAATGGCATTCATTACAATACTATCTTTACTAAATGCTGCTAATTCATCTGTTTGCTTATTGTGATACAACATTTGCAACGCTGTATATTTTGTTTTTTGTTGGCTAATTAATTTTTCTAATACTCGTTTATCTAATTTTTTATTTCTTGCCAATTCGCGATTAGCTATCGCTACATTTAAATCGTCAATATTTAATTTTTCTGCTTTCTCATACAATTGACGCATGTCTTTTTCATTTTTAAATGAATATAAAATAGATAAATAGCTATTTAAAGCTTCCACAGGTGCGCCATTTTCGTTATCATAATTATATTCGTCTTCGTCATCACTGGCTTCATCTTCAAATTTCCAACTTACCAATCGTTTGTATTCTAATTTTGCATTGGTAAGTAGCATTTTTTTGTATGACTTTAATTTTTTATCCGTTACTTTTTCAGAATTTAACAACACTTGAACAAACTCAACTATTGGCTCGTGAAACTCATTAATACTATAATATTCTAAAATATTTGGATATAAAACTTGAGCATTTTCAAGGTCTGCCATAAATAAATTAAACAATCCAGAAATTACATAATTTTCCGAAATTGGTAAATCATAATCTAATAATTCGGCAATTTTTTTATAGGCGACTTTGCTTTTTTGTAATGTCAAAGCACGCAAGATTGAAAATTGTGTTTGTGTTGAAACGTCTTGTTTTTTATACGCTTGCTCTAAAAACGGAAGTACTTCTGGAGATTTTAAAGCGCCGATACTTTCAAACAAATCGCCTTTAAAGTCCATTTCTTCTTTTCTAAATTCGAAATTTTCTAACAGGTTTTTAATTTTTGAAAAATCCGATTCTTCAATCGTTAAATTGTTAAATGATTTTATTGCCGAATAGCGTATACTATCGTGTTCGCTGTTTAAATCTTCTTCAAAAATGCTGAATTTATTTTCAAAAAAGGTTCTTGATGTTATGGAAGCATCATCTACTTTAAATGAATTGAATACCTTTTCTATAAAAGGATTATCGTTATTATAATTTTTATCAACTAAAGTTGTGAGCGTGTAATATTCACCTTTTTTTAGTACAATTTTATATTTAATAGCTTGTGTGCTTTTAGGTTTTGTAGCCAAAACTTCGTACACATAAAAATCATTAACTGGATCTTTAGTAAATTTTTCATTAACCAAATCTAACTTTTGGTTCGATGTTAATGCCAATGTTTTATCCCAAGTAGTTGATTTATAATCTAACGGATTAAATTTATTCTTTTCATTTGTATCAATAGTGTTTGCCACAGAATTAAAACTAACAGCTTCTGTTGCAACAGAATCTACCACAAAGTCACTATCGGAAAAATTAAATTCATTACTATCGGTATAGTTTTTATATTCAAAATCTACTGAAATGTTTTTCTTAATTTGATTAAAAAGCGTGTCTAAAACTGCATAGCTTTCGTACCTATGGGGTTGAGAATACGTAATTTGAATATTGCTTTTATTTGGTGAAAAAATATCAAACGATTTGTATTTTACCTCAAAATGATTGGTTTTATTATCTTCTTTATATCTGTTTTTTCTTTCGAATTTAAAATCTAAATATTCATTTTCCTGTTTCGGAATTTCTACAGAAAAATGAGCTGTAGAATCTTTAAAAGTTTTATAAATAATCTCTTCTTTTGCTTTTGTAATTTCGAATGAGTTAAAAAAAGCATCGACTTTATTTTTTGAAGCATTAACAGTTCCTAATAAATAATATTTATTTCCTTTTAAGGCGGATTTTAAATAAATGTTTTTTTCTTTTAATTTAGATTGCGATGTAACTTCAAATTTATTTTTGTCAAAACTTGTTTGCATAGAATCCAACTCGTGAACGGCATAAAATTCGTAATGCATTCTTTTCAATTCATATTCAGAATCCTCTAAATTTTCATAATCCATTATGGTGCTTTCTATAACAAAATAATGCGCGTTTTCTTGCTCGTCAAAGGCATAAATTTCTGTATCTTCCAGTCTTTTATTGTCTTTTTTATTACCAACAAATGAGTAGTAAAACGGTACCGTAACTTTGAAATTTTGCTTGTTTGGCACCACTGTTACAGATTCTTGTTTGTACGATTTAATTTTTATATTATTATATACCTCATCTTCATATTTTCTAACATAATCTCCTTCTCCACTCATAATTACAGCAATAATTTCAAGTGGTGTTATATAATATCTATAGCGTTCGTTTTTACCCGTTTTAGTTTTACTTTTGATATCATACACAAAATTATTTTTTTCTTGATATGATTTTTTTTCTAAAATTTCACCGGGAATGTTTTCGAAAAACAAACTATCAAGTGTTTTATGATTAAATTTTTCGTCTTTTTTGCTAATAAAATCCTTCAGCAACATACGTTTAACATTAATATAACCACCATTTCCTAAGTCAGGTGATTCTAAATTTTCGCCATTTTTTAAAACCAAAGGAAATAGAGGCAAAGAAATCATTTCATCTGCTGTTGTGTTTATTTCAAAAACCGGCTTTACAAAGTACTCTTCAATTTGTTTCTTTATTTTTTTTCCTTTTTCAGTATAATCAGAAAAAATTGGTGTTACGGTATATCCTTTTCTTCGTAACATTTCAATCATTCCATTTCTTCCAGGTAAATGTGCGGCACCAACTGCGGCAAACAAACTTCCTGTTTTCATAATAGAATCCATGCTTGCTGACATAATTTCATTTCTATCAAAAAGCATGGCTTTGTTATATAATTTTGGAGAAGAAAGCATGTTAAGCGTATCCAATAAATCTAAATCCTTTTCACGATATGCGTCTCTTAAAACCTCTGCAAAAGATCGCTTTTTTAATAATTTTAATATTGCTTGTTTGTTTTCATCCACTTCACTTCTATCCATTTCCGCTTCCGCTTTTTCGATATTCATAGTAGTAGATTTAACATCTTCTAAACCTAATGTCTTTTTACCATATTTTCTTCCGGTTCTGTAAATAAACATATCCAAATAGGTTTCCTCTTGAAATTCTTGATTTGCTTGATTGGTTCGAGATAATAATCCAATTAAATTGTAATTTGAACCTCTAAAAAGTGAATATAAATAGTCTTTTTCTATAGGTGAAGTATAAAAATTAGTGTAGAAATTTCTCCTTGTTTGTGTTGATTGATAAAAACCATACAAATCGTATAATTCTGACCAAGTATTTGGTTCGCTTTCGTTAGCAATAAAATCTGAAGCCATTAATTTTTCAAAAAACGAATCAGACAAATGAAAGGAAACCTTATCAGAAACATGCATGGTTCCATACATATAGGATTTTTTGGTTAATCCGTTACCCGAAATTTCCCAAAATAAACTTTGGTATTTTTTTTCTTGTGCAACAACTGTAGAAAGTGATAAAAGTGTAAGTAAAAATAAAATCTTTTTCAATGGGATAATTATTAAGTTAAGTTGTCCCAAATATAATAATTTGAAAAGATTTTTAATATGATTTTTTCAAAAAATAAAAACTATTTCCATTTAATCGTTTCTATAATTTTTTTCATATCATTTTTAATATAATCCGCTGCTGGAAGTATAGAATCAAAATTTGGCTTGGAGTAAAAATACATACTGGCTGTAACAAAATTTTTAGTACTATCCGTAGCGTAAAATTGAGCATTTGTAGCGGCATTCCCGCCTACTTGATAAAACATTCCGTATACTTTACTATCTGGGTTTATGTAAGGTTGCTCTGCAATATCGTTTGCTTTTATAGCGTGTTCGTAAGTTAATTTTTGAGCATCAATTAGTAATTTATCTAAGTTATTTTTAACAGGTTTGTACGTTAAATATACCGTTGCTTTCATTTTTGGATAATGAATTTCCAGTCCACAATTTGATGTGGCTTTTACTTCTCCCAATTCGTTTTTGTCAAAATCGAAACCGCAAGAGTTGGAAAATTTCATATATTTTGCCGGTGGATATTCTAAGCTTAATTGTCCTGTAGGCTTTGGCATTTTATCATCCCCACAAGATAGAAAAGAAAGACAAAGTAAGCTAAAAATAAGGCGGATTTTCATTTTTGTATGTTTAAGGAAAGTACAATCTATACCCAGTAATCTAAATCAAAATTAATCTAATGAATCAAAATCAACATCTTTTGAACTTGGCGGATTTGAAGTTGGTGCTTTAGATAAATCGGAATCTTTTTTGGTATTTAAGAATGTGAATTCTGTAACTTGAATTTCAGTAGTATATTTTGTAGTACCATCTTCAGCTGTCCATTGACGTGACTTTATTCTACCTTCTATATAAATTTTATCTCCTTTAGAAAGGTATTTTTCACATAATTCAGCCGCTTTATTTCGCACGACTATATTATGCCATTCTGTAGAAGTGATTTTTTCTCCTGTAGACTTGTTAATATATACTTCATTTGTTGCCAAAGGAAATCTTCCAATACAACTTTGCGCATCAAAATAATGCATTTTTACCTCGTCACCTAAGTGCCCGATTAGAATAACCTTGTTTAAAGTACCGTTCATGGCTTATATGTTTTTATCAAAAATACTAAATATTATTTATATACCAATTTTTTCAATAAAATTATGCAACACAATTGGAACTGGCAATTGTTTTACTTCTGAAAAAGTATAGCTGTTTTTCAATATTTCTTCGGTTTCTACTCTATAAAATTTAATATTTAAATGCTGATGCGATAACTTATGTAATACATCAAAAGCATCATAATATTCAAAATTTTTAATGTTATATGTTTCTTTTAATTGAAGAAACAAATTCTGTTCTTCCAATTCATTTTCAGATTCAATACAAGGAAATTCATATAAATTTTTCCAAATTCCGTTTTCAGTTCTTTTATTCATTATATAATTTCCAGAGGCATCGTGAATTAAAATGTAATTCAAAAATCGCTTCGTTATTTTATTTTTTTTCAATTTTACCGGTAATTCCGAAACAATTTTGAGTTTATATGCTTCACAACTGTCGTTAAAAACACAATCTTTACAATTTGGGTTTTTAGGCACGCATTGTAACGCTCCAAATTCCATTATTGCCTGATTATGAAGATTTGGTTGTGTTGTAGAAAGTAATTTTTGAGCCAGTTCCATAAAATATTTTTTAGTTGTATTTAATGAAATGTCATAATTAACATTAAAAACCCTTGACAAAACTCTAAAAACATTGCCGTCTACAACTGCAACCGCTTCGTTTGCAGAAAAAGAGGAAATTGCTGCAGCAGTATACGTTCCAATTCCTTTTAATTTTATTAATTCGTCGTAAGAAGTTGGGAAAATACCATTATGATTTTCTACAACTAATTTAGCCGTAAAATGTAAATTTCTGGCACGAGAATAGTATCCAAGTCCTTGCCAAAGCTTCAAAACTTGTTGTTCATCGGCATTAGCTAAATCATTTACGGTTGGAAAAGTAGTTACAAAATTTATATAATACGGTAATCCTTGACTCACTCGTGTTTGCTGCAAAATAATTTCTGAAAGCCAAATTTTGTAGGCATCATTGGTATTTCGCCATGGTAAGTCCCTATAATTTTGATGATACCAACTTATTATTTTAGTTGAAAAATTCATATGAATAATTAAAGTTGTAAAAATAAATCATTTATCTGGTTAAATTTTAGTTCATTATGTTTGAATTTGTATTTTTTTAATTCATATATTTGCACACTCAAAAAAATACACATAAAATTTAACACGCAAGAAAATGACGAAAGCAGATATCGTAGCAAAAATTTCAGAAAAATTAGGTCTTGAAAAAGGTGACGTTCAAGCTACTGTAGAATCATTCATGGAAGAAGTAAAAAATTCATTAGAAACTGGTGATAATGTATACTTAAGAGGATTTGGTAGTTTTATTGTTAAAACAAGAGCTGAAAAAACTGGAAGAAACATTTCAAAAAACACAACAATCAAAATACCAGCTCACAACATTCCAGCATTTAAACCTGCTAAAATATTTGTTGAAAGCGTTAAAGAAAAGACAGAAGTAACTGTATAATATTATTTATTAATCAAAAAAACTACACATTATGCCAAGTGGTAAAAAAAGAAAAAGACATAAGGTAGCTACTCACAAGCGTAAAAAAAGAGCGAGAGCTAACCGTCACAAAAAGAAAAAGTAGTCTAATAACTACTTTTCTTTGTTTTAAAAAACAAGTTACGTTCATTGAATTTTAAATTATTTTATATATTGAAGTTTTCAAATATATCATAGTTTTATTGGGTATTTTACCTAAATTGTTTAATCCATCCTAGCAATAAGTTGCTAGTTGCTAGTTGTTTCATACCTTTGGTACAAACAATCAACAACCGACAACAAAATGTTCGGATAAAAAAGATACAGCATGAACAAAGAATTAATCATTAGATCTGGTTCAGACGCAGTAGATTTTGCCTTATTAAAAGATGGAAAACTAATTGAATTACACAAAGAAAAAGAGGCTGGCGACAGCAATCAGTTTCAGGTTGGCGATATTTTTATTGCAAAAATAAGAAAGCCTGTTGCTGGACTAAACGCCGCATTTGTGCATTTAGGTCATGAAAAAGATGCATTTTTGCATTATCATGATTTAGGTCCAAACTTAGGTTCTTTGATGAAATTTATTAAACTTGTAAGCGCAGGTAAAATAAAAGATTATTCACTCAAAAATTTCCCTTTTGAACCAGAAATCAGCAAAGATGGCACTATAATGGACA
>JBFYPW010000078.1:0-9279 GCA_041303115.1 Flavobacterium sp. | reverse complement strand
AGTTTCTTCTTTAGCTATTAGCAAAGCATTTTTATAAACACGCTCTATATGAAACCAATCATGACCACTTTCAGCATTTTCTAGTTGCTTTTTTACGAAGTTTTGTGTGTTTTCTAGTACTGACATTTTAGTTTGGATAAAAAATTCCAAACTCTTTTGGAATTTGGAATTTATATTTTTAGAATTTAAAAAATTATCTAATTAAAGCAGGCTCTACCCATTTAAAAATCTGACCTTCTTCCGGAATGATTATTCTTTCAGAAATTTTCTTCATTCTTTCTGGTAATTTCATAAGATAATCTCTTGCTTTTTCGGCTTCAGCAGTAAGTCCGTTCATGTTTGCAATGTCCCATTTTACGTTTAATTTCTCTAAAATTTCAACATAATCAGCAGCTGTATAAACACCAATTCTTTGTGCGGAATCTGAAAATGCTTCAAATGCACTACCAATTTTCTCGCCAGATTCACGTAAGAAAACGGCAGGCATGGTAATTTTTTGTTTCATCATGTATTGAAACGCCAACATCATTTCACTAGGATCTACTTTAAATATTTGATTAACAAATTCGCTATAGGCTAAATGATGACGCATTTCATCGCCAGCAATTAAATTACACATTTTGAATAATTTTTTTTCACCGTATTTTTTAGCAATTAGCGCTACTCTGTTATGAGAAACAAAAGTGGCTAATTCTTGAAAACTAGTATATACAAAGTTTTTGTATGGATCTCTTCCCGTTCCAATATCAAAACCATCATTAATTAAATGTTGTGTAGTTTGTTCTATTTCACGCATATTTACTCTTCCAGAAAGGTATAAATATTTATTTAGTACATCACCATGACGGTTTTCTTCACCTGTCCAATGGCGCACCCATCTGCTCCATCCATTTCTTTCCACGTTATCCACACCTTCTACATCCATTAACCACGATTCGTATGTTGGCAACGCTTCTTCTGTAATGGTGTCTCCAACTAAAGTAACCCAAAAATCATAAGGTAAATCTTTTGAAATTTCTCTTAATTCTTTAACTTCTTCTAAAAAATTTTCTTGATTAGAATCTGGTAATAAATCGGTTGGTTGCCAAATTTTTTCTACAGGAATTAAAAATTCTTCCATAAAAGAATCAATTTTCTTTTCCAATAATTGCATGACTTCAAGTCGTATGTTTTGTATTGACATGGTTTCTAATTTATATGTTTTTTTATAGTTTTTTCTGTTTTTTCAAAAATTTCCTCAAACGAATAATCAGAAATTTTTAAAGGCTCATGTATCTGAAATGTTATTTTTGTACCTAATCCTAGAGGGAATTGTCCAAATCTGTTCATTTTCCAAGAATTATTTATACTAATAGGAACAAAATAAGCATCTGGAGCAAATTTGTATAACATTTTTAATCCATTCGTAGCAAATTCTTTAGGTTTGCCAGTTTTACTTCTCGTACCTTCTGGAAAAATAACCATCGAACGATTTGTACTATTAATGTATTCTCCTGCTTTTTTTATTTCTGCTAAAGCTTGTTTTCCGTCTTTTCTATCTATCAATACAGAACCCCCAATTCTTAGATTTAATGAAACACTCGGAATGCCTTTTCCTAGCTCTTTTTTACTGATAAATTTTGGATGCACATGTCTTAAAAACCAAATAATTGGAATAATATCGTGCATGCTTTGATGGTTACAAACTAAAATTAAAGGTTTGTTTTCTGGTAAATTTTCTCCTCCAGATAACGAATACGTGGTGCCTAAAATATGAGCAGTTCTTAATAAAAAAAAGTTTAGAACCGCTACAGACATTCTATGTGCATCGTATCCAAAAATGTGGTAACAAACTAATTGAATAGGATGAAAAATAAGCAACCAAAATAAAAAAACTATTGCATATAGTACCGATAATGGGTACGAAATAATTTTTTGCATACTTTTTTTTGTTATAACGTTGTCAAAGATATGTGTTATAAATAAAAAAAACCACCAATTAGGTGGTTTTTATAGTATGCTTGCATAGTATTAGCAAAATTCGTTGTAGGCGTCTTTTAAGTTTTCTGCAATTAGTTCTGCTGGACGGCCTTCAATATGATGGCGTTCTAACATATGAACCAATTCGCCGTCTTTAAATAAAGCCATACATGGCGAAGATGGAGGGAAAGGAAACATATGTTCTCTTGCTTTGTCCACTGCTTCTTTGTCTACTCCAGCAAAAACAGTTACTAAATTACTAGGTTTTTTCACATTTTCTAAACTCATTTTTGCACCTGGACGAGCATTTCTTGCTGCACATCCACAAACTGAATTAACAACTACTAAAGTTGTTCCTGTTTGACTGATAGCTTGTTCAACAGTTTCAGCTGAATATAAATCTTGAAAACCTGCATCAGATAATTCTGCACGCATCGGTTTTACCATTTCTTCTGGATACATATTTTATTTTTTAATTATCGTTTATATTGTACAAATTTACAAAGTTTTTACTTCTACACATATAAACTTTTCATAAAGATTTGTTATCGTGCAATAAATTAAACCAAATCTATAAAATTGTATACTATATTTGTAATAATATATTGAAGTATGAAATATTACATTTTATTTTTTTTAAGTATTTTCACATTTAGTTTTGCACAAGAATTAAAAGATGCAGAAATTGAATTGGTACATATTAAAAGCAAACCAAAAATTGCAACTATCTTAAAAAGAGTAAGTAGGCAATTATTAAAAAAAACCGATACTACAAGTTTTGTTTTCAATTTGCGTCAAATAAATTTAAAAAACTCAGATACAATTATTAACAGAAACGAAGAGCAAATTATAAAAATCACAAATTTTAACAATGCCTTTTCTAAAAAAAATGTCATTGAAAATAAAGACAATTGGTTTACTAATTTTAAAGATATTTTTAAAGCATATACTTCAGAAGAATCACCAATTGGATGGCTTTCGGGTTTTCCGATTCGTAAAAATTTAACCACTGCCGAATTGGACTTTTTTATTCATCCAAACGGATATGAATTTACCAGAGAATGGTTAGATAATGATGAGTTATTGGTAACTTTTGAATCAAAAGGATTTTATAAAGGCAATTTTATTGTGGATAAAAATTACAATTTATTGCAATTAAATTATGAAACTCAAGAACCTTATCCGTTCTTTTATTCCAGTGAAGAAAATATTGGTAAAAATCATAAATTCACTTCAAACTGGATTTATCAAAGGGAAAAAGTTGCAATGAATTTTGAAATTGTGAAAAATAAAATGGTCTTGAAATCGTTAAGTATCGAAGAAAAATTACGAGATTTTACATTTAAACGATTTGATGAAAAAGGCGTTATTTTTACAGATGTAAATCAGTTTTACACGAATATAAAATTGGTAAATAAGAAATTACAAGAATAAAAAGTTTGATTCTGAAACTAGTTCAGAATGACAGGATGAAACTAAAAAATTCGCTTCAATAATGCTTTAATAAATAAGCTTTTTGGGCACATCCAAATGACTTGCAAGTCTTCCCATAGAGAAGTTTCTTCATCTAAGAATTTGAAAATTAAAGGGGCTTTTCCAGTTTTAAACATACTCGAAAAAATGGCGCTTCCATATTGATTGGTTTGATACAAAATGTCAATTAATAACAAATCGTAAAACCAAAATTTGTTGATTTTATGAAATTTTGTAAAATCGCTTTCGGTCTTTAAAAACTGCACCAATTTTTTTGATTTTTTTACCGAATTTTTAAAAGTATAACCCGTACTGGCTTTGCTCCATCCTCCAGCTGAACCTATATTTATTATGTTTTTACTGTTATTTTTCCAAAACGGAAAACATGTCATTGGAATGTTACCTTGTTCTTTTTCTACGATTTCATATTCGGTAATACCTAATTTTTTAATGTAGTTTTCAATTTCAGTTTCATAGGCTTTTTTTGAAAGTATATCTTTCGAAAATAACGTATATTCTAATAAAGCTTCAGTTGAAGAAGTTGGTAATACATACATAAAGCGTGTATTTCCTTTTTGATCTACTGAAAAATCCATAAAAGTTGGACAATCTTCTGTAAAGATAGCTTCCTTGCTTTTGATAAACCAACCAATAAAATGTTGCTGAACTAATGGAAATTTAGTTTGAGATTTTACAAATTCCGGATTGTAGATGCTATTTAAAATTTGATTGCAAGTAAACGATTTAGTTTTAGTTTGAACCACACAATGATGGCCTAATCCTGAAAAATCAAGTACCTCATCTTGAAAAATTTCGATGTTTTTATGTTGACTTATTTCATTGAAGATTAACTTATAAAAGTCCGCACTTTTTATCATTTTATATGAGTACGGAAATAATTCTAATTTATTGGTGAAGTTTTCGTTTTTAAACCAAGCACGTTGCCAATTTTTAGTACTAATTTCATCAAATAAATTTCCGGAATCCCAAAAACACCACGTTCTGTCGTTTTTATTTTTCGCATCGGAATCTATCAAAAGAATTTTTTTGTTTGAAAATTGACCAGATTGAATCATTTCAAAAAGGGTTAACAAAGCCGATAAGCCGTTTCCAGTAAATATGTAATGATAGTGTTTCATTTGTTACATTCTGAAAGAAAAACCAAATGCTGCGTAATAGCTTGGCGCATTTTTAGTAACTCCGAATCCTGATGACAAATCTAACATAAAATTATCATTAATCAAATAAGTTATTCCCCCATCAATTGAATGATTTGCAGTTGCATTTTCAGGTAAAAAGCCAAAAATTTCAATATAACTTCCAATTCTTTCTGAAATAGAATAACCTGTTGCAATGGTATAAATAAATGTAGCTTCGGGCAAGTTTCCGTCCCATTCGCTTCCTAAATTATAACTAAATGACATTTTTTCTGAAAGGGTGTGTTGCATTACAAAACGAAATTCGGCCGCTGTAAATTCATTTTTATATTTTGATGACGCTACATTTGGTAGTCCAACGTGTCCTATAAATGAAGTTTTAGGAAAAATTCCTTTTTCTTCAGCAATTTTAATTTTACAACCAACAAGCACAGGGTTTAATCCTGAAATTTCAGAATCAAAATTTTTGTCGATTAAAAATTCAGTGATTAATCGCAATTCAAAATTATCGTTGACGCCATATTTCCACAAAGAAGACGGCAAAGTCAAGGTCTTACTATTGACATTGTTTTTTTGAAAACTGAATCCGTTTTCCACTTGAAACATTTTCTTTGGAACTAAATATGGCGTTTCTGTTTGGTCAGGTCTATCCGTTTGTATGGGCTCAATTTCTTGACTAAATGTTAAAAAAGGAATCCATATTATAATTAGAATGATTTTTTTCATGTTTAATTTTTAGACAAATCTAAAAATATTTTTTTAAATCTGTAATTTTTTTTTATATTTGTTTTTCAAATATACTAAATGACCACTTCAGAAGAAAATTATTTAAAAGTTATTTATCATTTATCAAACCTTTCACCAAAAGGCGTGAACACGAATGCAATTGCTGCGATGTTAGATACAAAAGCTTCGTCTGTAACTGATATGCTTAAAAAACTATCAGACAAAGAATGGATACATTATCAAAAATACCAAGGGGTTTTCTTAACGCAAAAGGGAAAATTAAATGCTAAATTAATAGTTAGAAAACATCGTCTATGGGAAGTTTTTTTAGTTGAAAAACTGCGTTTTTCATGGGATGAGGTACATGAAATAGCGGAAGAATTAGAACATATTCAATCAGAAAAATTAATAAATCAACTAGATCATTTTTTAAATTATCCAAGTTTTGATCCGCACGGAGATCCTATTCCGAATGCAAAAGGAGAAATAATAAAAATAGAAAAGCAATTGGTATCTGAAATTGAAATTGGTAAAACCATCACTTGTGTGGGTGTAAAAGATACTTCTGTTGATTTTTTGCAATATTTGAACAAACAGAACATTTCATTAGGTACAAAAATGAAAGTGTTAGAAAAAGAACCTTTCGATGGAACACTTAAAATTGAAATTAACAATACCGTTTTAGTAATTTCAGACAAAATTGCGAATAATTTATATGTAAAATAATTACAACACTGGTTTTAGGAATATTTAAAATTTTAATAACATCTAAAATCTGTATTTTAAAAAAATAAATAAATGCACGACGATTTAATAAAATATTTAGAAGGGATTGACCCTATTTTGGCTGCGTTTTATGCCACCATGTTTACTTGGTTTCTTACTGCCGCTGGTGCATCTTTAGTGTTCTTTTTTAAAACCATGAATCGTGCCGTTTTAGATGGCATGTTGGGTTTTACTGGAGGCGTTATGGTTGCGGCAAGTTATTGGAGTTTATTAGCTCCTGCTATTGAAATGAGTGAAGGCGAAGGTTTTATAAAAGTAATTCCAGCCGCTTCTGGTTTTTTAATGGGTGCTTTGTTTTTATTTGCTTTAGACAAAACGTTACCGCATTTGCATATTAATTTTAAAGAAACGGAAGGGATAAAATCGCCTTGGCAACGAACTACTTTGTTAGTTTTAGCCATTACTTTACATAATATTCCTGAAGGTTTAGCTGTAGGTGTTTTGTTTGGTGGGGTTGCGGCTGGTATTCCAGAAGCATCTATTGCAGGAGCTGTAACGTTAGCAATTGGTATTGGAATTCAAAATTTTCCTGAAGGAATTGCCGTTTCTATGCCTTTACGAAGAATGGGAATGAGTCGTAGTAAAAGTTTTATGTATGGACAATCGTCTGCTATTGTTGAACCTATTGCTGGTGTTTTAGGAGCGCTTGCTGTTACTTTTTTTACACCAATTTTACCTTATGCACTAGCATTTGCTGCAGGTGCGATGATTTTTGTAGTTGTAGAAGAGGTAATACCTGAAACCCAACAAGATAAAAATACCGATATTGCTACTTTAGGTTTTATTGGGGGCTTTATCGTAATGATGAGTTTAGATGTGGCTTTGAGTTAATATTCACTACAAACTTTAATTTCAATATTGGCTAAATTTAAATCAAAAATCTAAATAAGATAGTTACAGTTTAATACCTAATGAAATATAGAAAGTTCGTCCTTCACCAGGAAGAATACCAGGCCCTGGATATCCGCCAGATCTTCTAGTTGTATAATTTTTATCTAAAAGATTGTTCACTCCCGCTCTTACATTGTAATGTTTTAGGAATTTATATTCTGACGAAAAATCCATTACTTGATATTGTTCTAATAGGCCCGTTACTCCGTTTGAAGATGGTGCAACAGTGTTGTTAGCATCCGTAAAAATTTTACCTGACATTCTGTATTGTAATGTGGTAGAAAAGTTAGTATTTCCCCAAGAAAGACCAAAATTATGAATGTATCTAGGAGCATTTTCAACTCTATTCCCTGAAAGATTAGTTTCTGTTATTGCTATATTTGGTACTGAACCTGTAGCGCTAAAAACACTAAAATCAGTATAGCGGCTATCAATAAAACTAATGGATGCGAAAAGATCCAGGTTGCCGTATGGTTGTTCTATTTGGAAGAAACGAGTTATATTTATATTAAAAAAACCTTCAATTCCTTTGTTTATGGTTTCTCCTAAATTTGTTCTGAATAAGAAAGTTCCTTTAGTGGGATCATTATTAATAAATTGTCTAACACCACCAATTCTATTATTGTAACTTAAATAAAACAAGCTAAAATCAAAATTTAAATAGTTTTTATATGTTCCTCTAAAGCCTAAATCAGCATTAAAACCGCTTGCATCTTTTAAATTAGGATCAATTACATCAGTTACTGCTGGTGGGGTAATGTCTGAAAATAAGACGGGTCTAAATGCTTGAGTAATATTGGCATAAATATTAGTAGTAATAAATTTATATTCTAACCCTAATCCAAATAAAGGTTGGTTTCTTGATGTAGTTTTAACAGGCATTGTAATATCATTACCACTGCTAATACCAAATCTCCCTTCTCCTGTGTTTTTAATATATTCAAAACGAACTCCCGGAGTAACACTAAATTTTTCAGATACTTTAAATTGATTTTCAGCAAAAACAGCCACATTTTCTGTAGTAAAATCTAAATCTCTTCCAAATCTTCCGTCAATTGACAAATCAAAATCAGCACCAGTTGTTCCTTTGCCATCTTGAACACGTCGTGTATTGGCTTTGTAAAGTCGCGCTCCGAAAGCAAGATTAATATCTGTTTTACCTAGTTTGTATTTTAAGATATTTCGATTTTCAATACCGAAATTTTTATAATAATCACGGTCAACACGTCTGTTTGCAAAATCATTAGTGCCAGAGTTAATTACATCTTCAATATTTGGAGTAGCAGTAAATCCTATGCTATTACGCTCACCTATAAGTCCAAAAAATTTGGTATTGGATGAAAAACGATTGTTGACTTTAGTATCTAAATTAATAGCAAATACATTCCAAGGTGTGCCAAACCAGTTTCTTTCTCTATAAGATTGTTGTGGGTTATTTTTAAATTGATTATCAGTTAATCCTCCAGCTTGTTGCATTTTGTAATCCATATTCGTATATTCTGCTGATAGCTTTGTTTTTTTAGTAAAATCGTAAGCTATGAATGCATGTGTATTTCTAACGGAATACTGACTGTTGTCTCTCCAGCCATCACCACTTCGGGAATGATTATAGATGTAATAAGAAAATTTATTATGTTTTCCGCCAATGGCATTAAAGCTACTCATTAAACCGTAACTACCTACTGTATTTTGTGATTCAAACGAAAATGGTTTTTTGGTTTCTCTTTTTAAAACGTAGTTTAGCATCCCACCAAATTGAGGTCCAAATTGAAGTGCTGATCCACCACGAACTAATTCTATTGTTTCAACTGCCTCTAATGGTGGATTATAATATGCTTCAGGATACCCAAATACATCCGATGAAATGTCGTATCCATTTTGTCGGGTATTCAATTCCCAACTTCTATTTGGACTTAGACCGCGAACGCCCACATTAATTTGGATTCCGGACCCTTCATTTTCCCAAATGGTAACTCCTGGGACTCTTGAAAAAATTTCTCTGGCGTTGTTAGTGGTAAAATTTCCATTAATATTAGAAAGTCTTAAAACTTCATTTTTCTTACCTGAAAAAAGAATATTTTCTTTTATTTCTGGCATTCTTTCCGGACTTTGTTGTTTTGTTTTAATGACAACAGGTTCTATTTTATAGATGGTATCGGCGCTTTTATTTTTTTGGTTTTGACTTATTGAAACAACACTAATTAAAGTGGTGATAATTACAAATACTTTTCTCATTTTTATTTAGATTAATTCTAGACAACAAAATTAATTACTTAATTTTATTTAG
>JBFYPW010000077.1:0-9297 GCA_041303115.1 Flavobacterium sp. | reverse complement strand
GTTTTCCGTGATTTAGGAATTGCATTTGGAGTAGTAATTGTAATTATTTATATGCTAATTGTAGGATGGTTCCAAAACTTTAAAACACCAATTGTTATGATGATGGCGATTCCACTTTCGTTAGTTGGAATTGTATTCGGACACTGGTTGTTAGGTGCTTATTTTACAGCCACTTCATTTATTGGAATGATTGCTTTAGCAGGAGTAATGGTGCGAAATTCGGTCTTACTTATCGATTTTATTGAAATCCGACTTAACGAAGGTATTCCATTAAAACAAGCTATTATTGAAGCAGGAGCCGTAAGAACAACTCCAATTTTATTGACCACGGGAGCTGTTGTAATTGGAGCAGTCATTATATTATTTGATCCAATTTTTCAAGGATTAGCCATATCACTTGTTTTTGGAGCGATTGTATCTACAGTATTAACATTATTAGTAGTGCCAATTATCTATTACATTACGGAAAGAAAAAAGTGGGAAAATAAAAGTACGGAGGAAATAAACCAATAATATTTGACTTATGAAACTAGTAATAATAACCTCAATTTCAGAATTTGAAAAAGAAATAAAACAAATTTTGGTAAAAGCAAATGTGAAAAATTTTTCATACAAAGAAGTTATTGGATACCACAACTCAAGTAATGAAGCCATAGGCGAAAACTGGTTTGGTACAGAAATGAATGAAAATGAAAGTATGTTGTTTTATGCTTTTGTACCGGTTGAAAATGTGGATCTGATCTTTAATGCTATATCTAAATTTAATTTGCAACAAGAAACCATATCAAAAATTCATGTAGCAACAATAAATATTGAAAAATCAAATTAATTAAAAAAAATAAGTATGAAAAATAGAATCATCCGTGCCATAGCAGGAAGTTTTGTACTGATTAGTATTTTACTTTCTATATATGTTAACCAAAATTGGTTGTGGTTTACCGCCTTTGTAGGGGCAAATTTATTGCAATCATCCATCACCAAATGGTGTTTAATGGAAGATATTTTAGCCAAATTAGGCGTTAAAGACTAACAAAAAAGCCGTTCTGAGAAATCAGAACGGCTTTTGAATTTTACTTAAAAACAGCTTACACCACTTTTAAAATATAATAGTTTTTCTTTCCTTTTTGAAGTAAAACGAACGTGTTCGCAATTAAATCGTTTGTTGAAATTATATATTCTTCTGTAACTTTTACTTTATTTACCGAAACCGCATTTTCTTTTAACGCTCTTCTGGTTTCGTTTCCAGAAGATAAAAATCCAGATTTCACAAAGGCATCCACAATTGGATAACCCGCTTCGATTTCTGCTAAAGTAACTTCCGCTTGGTCTAAACTTTGGAAAACATCTGCTAATGTTTTTAAATCTAGTTGTTTTAAATCGTCAACGGTTGGTTTAAAGAACGCTTGTGAAGCAAAAACGGCTTTTTCATGTTCTGCTGCTCCGTGAATCATAACTGTTACTTCTTCGGCTAATTTCTTCTGTAATACTCGTAAATGTGGCGCTTCAGTATGTTCCGCTAATAATGCATCAATCGTAGCTTTATCTAAGAATGTGAAAATTTTAATATATTTTTCGGCATCAATATCGGTTGTATTAAACCAAAATTGGTAAAATTCATATGGAGACGTTTTATCAGCATCCAACCAAATATTTCCTTTTTCCGATTTTCCGAATTTCGAACCATCTGCTTTTGTAATTAACGGGCAAGTCATCGCAAACGCTTTTCCTTCCGTTTCAGAATCTACGTTCATTCTACGAATTAATTCTGTACCAGTAGTGATATTTCCCCATTGGTCGCTTCCACCCATTTGTAATTTACAATTATGGTGTTTATGCAAATGATAAAAATCGTAGCCTTGAATTAATTGATACGTAAATTCTGTAAAACTCATTCCTTCGCCTTCACCAGACAAACGTTTTTTTACAGAATCTTTACTCATCATATAGTTAACCGTGATGCGTTTCCCTACTTCACGAACAAAATCAATGAACGAAAAATCTTTCATCCAATCGTAATTATTAACTAAAACAGGTGCTTGAGCATCTGTAGCATTGAAATCTAAAAACCGAGACAACACACCTTTAATTCCTTCTACATTGTGATTTAAAGTGGCTTCATCTAATAAATTTCTTTCGTTTGATTTTCCTGATGGATCACCAATCATTCCTGTTGCGCCGCCCACTAAAGCAAATGGTTTATGTCCGAATTTTCGTAAATGCATCAATAGAATAATAGGCACCAAACTTCCAATATGTAACGAATCTGAAGTAGGATCAAAACCAATATAAACTGCCGTTGGTTCTTTTAAAAGTTGCTCTTCTGTTCCTGGCATTGCATCGTGTACCAGACCTCTCCATTGTAATTCTTCGATTAAATTTCTCATTTTATTTTTTTATTTCTTTACCCTCTGCAACAGCATCTGGGTCTTCATTATTTTCTAAAATATCTAAAATAGGTTCTGTAAATTCTTGTTCGTTAGCTATACTTCTGTTTAATGACAAAACCAAACTTGGTAATAAAATTAAGTTGGTTAGCATTCCGAATAATAACGTGATGGAAACCAAACCTCCTAAAGCTACAGTTCCACCGAAATCCGATAATGTAAATACCGAAAATCCGAACAATAACACGAAAGAAGTATAAAACATACTTGGTCCTTCTTCTTCTAAAGTGGAGAAGATTGATTTTTTAATTTTCCAGTTATTTCTAACTAATTCTTGTCGGTATTGCGCTAAGAATCGAATCGTATCATCTACGGAAAGTCCGAACGCAATTCCGAAAACCAAAATAGTAGAAGGCTTAATAGGAATGCCTAAATAACCCATCAATCCAGCCGTAGCTAATAAGGGTAATAAATTCGGAATCAAAGCTACAAAAATCATTTTCACCGATCGGAACAAGAAAAAGATTAATGCTCCTGTTAAAGCTAAAGCAAATAATAACGATTCTATTAAATTGTCTAATAAATAACTGGTTCCTTTTTGAAACAATAAGGCTTTTCCAGTAATGGTTACTGTAAAACGTTCTTTTGGGAATAATTTATTGATTCGGTCATTTAATTTTTCTTCCACTTTTACCATTTCATCTGTACTAACTTCTCTCATAAAAGTTGAAATTCGAGCATATTGCCCAGTGGCATCTACATAACTTTTCAGTGGATTATTTTTGCTGTCTTTCGACGAATTTTTCAAATAAGGTAAAATAAAGGCTTGCTCTTGTGAATCGGGTAAATCATAAAAAGCGGGATTTCCGTTGTAATAGGCTTGTTTCGAAAACTTCACTAAATTGACAATAGAAACCGGTTTTGAAAGTTCAGGAATGGCTTCAATTTCCGATTGCAATTCGTCCATTTTTTTTAAGGTCGAAATTTTCATCACCCCTTTTTTACGCTTGGTATCAATTAAAATCTCAACAGGTAAAACCCCTTTAAATTCTTTTTCAAAAAAACGAATGTCTTCAAAAAACGCATTGTTTTTAGGCATATCTTCTAATATACTTCCAGAAATATTTATTTTATAAACGCCAATAATTCCAATAATTAAAATACCAACTGCAACCGAATACACACGAACATTATGAAATTTTACTTGGTTGATAATCCAGTTTTTAAAATTCACCAAATAGCCGCGTTCCAAATGCTCCAAATGTTTCGCTTTTGGAATGGGCATAAAACTGAAGAAAATTGGAATCACGAATAAACTCAGCACAAAAAGCGCCATAATATTTATGGAAGTTACGATACCAAATTCTTGTAATAATTTATTATCGGTAATAATGAACGTAGCAAAACCTACCGCTGTTGTTACATTTGTAATAAATGTTGCGGTTCCTACTTTGGTTAAAACACGTTGTAAACCTTTGGCTTTGTTTCCGTGAATTCGGGTTTCTTGGTGGTATTTATTGGTTAAGAAAATACAATTCGGAATACCAATAATAACAATCAACGAAGGCACTAAAGCAGTTAAAACTGTAATTTCGTAACGCAATAATCCCAAAAATCCGAAAGACCACATCACGCCAATCATCACCACAAAAAGCGCCATCATGGTCGTGCGAAAAGATCGAAAAAAGAAATAAAAGATTAAAGAGGTTACCAGTAAAGTAGCACCAATAAATAAGCCAATTTCGCTAATAATAGCTTTGGCATTCATGGTTCTTATGTATGGCATTCCTGAAACTTTGATATCTGTTTTCGCTGTTTCTTTAAACGTTTCTATAGCTGGAATTAGTTTATTTAAAACAAATTCTTTTCTTTCGGGTTTGTTTACTATGTCTTTTTTCAGGTAAATTACACTTCTAACAATACCACTTTTTTTATTAAACAATAAGCTTTCGTAAAAAGGCATTTTGTTTAATAAATCTTGTTTTTTAGCATTCAAATAAGCGGCATCAGCGACTTTATTTTGATCTATAAAAGGTTGTATTTGAAAGGTTTGTAACGAATCGTTTTTAACTAAATCTTGAATTTCATTGAATGATAAAACACCATCAACTTCTTTGTTCTTTGCAATAGAAGCCATCATGTTGTTCCATGCTTTAAACGTTTCGGGTTTAAAAACATCGGCACTTTTTACGGCAAAAATGATTACATTACCTTCTTCACCAAATTTCTTTAAAAAATCGGTGTAAGCAATATTGTCTTTATGGTCGTTAGGTAATAAATTGGCTTCGGTTTGTGTAAAACGGATGTATTTCCATTGCGATGCCATAAAAATAGTAAACAAAGCAATGCACAAAAGCACCCAATGTCTATTTCTTAAAAGCGTACGCGCTACAAAATTCCAAAAACTGGTGTTTAACCACTTCGTCATGATATGATTTTAGGTTGCAAAGGTAAGAATTATGGTGAATTATATCCCTAAATTCAAAGTAAAAGATAATTTTATAGCAATATTTTGGTCAAACTTTTCCAATTGATACGGACCATATCTATAATAAGTAGATAAACCAAAGCCTTTAAAAATGTTTTGCAATTCAAATCCACTTTCATAAAATCCTTTTTCCATGGTTTTAAATGTGATACCTCGATGGTTTTCAGGATGTGAAAAACCACCAAAAGCTACTTTACTGCCAATTACTAAAATAGGTTTGATACTTTTTGAAATTTGAAATTTATTAAAATAGTGTTTCAATTGAAATAAAGAATACCTGTCAGAAAAAAATTCATTAAAATACATAGTTTCAAAAGACGTTTTATTAGCAAATGTAATTCGACTTAAAATGGCTTCTCGGTCTAAATTATTTGGTGCTACACTATACAAATGTGAAAGTGGTGCGTTGCCTAAACTAATTCCTCCTTGTAATAAGAAAGTGGTTTTTTGCCCAGATAAATGTTTCTTTTCTTGATATACACGGGCATCTATTTTTGTAAATTCAATATTTTCGCTCAATACATTTGGGATGGCTTGAGAGACTTGCAAAATTATTTTTGGAAAACCCTTTTCTACTTCTAATATTTCTTGTGGCGCTTGTAAAAACTTACTATTTGGAGACCATTCTAAACTTAAAGTCGCCAATGTTAAATTGTACACTTTATAAGATTTATTTGGAGCAATAAATTCGTAATCAAATAAAGGATTGATTCTGGAACGACTTAATTTAAAAGTAGTTTCAATTTTAGAAATGAATTTCGATTCAAAAGTCAGTTCATACGATTGATGATTGTAAAATGTAGAAAGATTAAAGGGACGAGGATCTATAAGTCTAAATCTTTTATTGTCTGCAATAAGAGATAAATCGGCAAATTCAATAATATCATCTGTAAAGGAACCCGAAATCCAACTATCCGTATTTTTTGAAATCCGAAAAGCACTACCAAGTTGACTTTTAAAAACGCCATCTTTTGTACCATAAGCACCATAACCAAACAATCTATAATAAGTCGAAAATCGGTCATTTGTAGCAATTCCTATACCCAAACGAAAACCTTCGTAATTGTTATATTTAAAAATATCTCGAGCTCGAAAATCAAACCAACCAATCGGAATTTGTCCGTTAATTAGTTTTTTACCGAAATAAATTTTCTTTTCAATTTTTGTAGCCGTTACTAAACTGTCTAATGTTTGATAGGTGTTTTGTGATCTTATGTCTAACGTATCGTTTGAGATTGTATTAAAAAAAGCAGTATTTGTTTTAATAGCACTTTTATCAATTTGAATTTGATACCGTTGTCTATTTGGAATTTGCTTAAAGTTATAATTGCTATAATCTCTATAAATTTTTACAAATAAATCGTTTGAATAATCATACTTTTTAGTTGTGTTTGGCAGATTGTCAAACTGAATGGTCTCTCCCAAAAAATCAATATTTTGTTTCCCTTTTCCTTTAGTTATCAATATGTTTTGCGAAACAGGGAACCACGATTTTTCAGTATTAAACGAGCCAAAAATAGTTTCCGCTTTTACATTGATAATGCTATTAATAAAAAAAGTAATTTTAGTAATGGCATTTGTTCTTAAATCAACAATAGCCACACCTTTTAATTTGTTTTTTTTGATGCTTTTTTTTAATTCAAATTGCAATACTATTTCATTACCATTTGGTTTAATTAACGTGTCTGTTATTTCAAATTTATATTTAAGTGCGCCATCAGTTGAAAACGGGTTTTGAAAGGTAAATTGTAAAATTTTTAATTGTTTTTTACTCAAATCAAAGGGCATAAATTCCTGACCTAATAATTCGTAAATGGGTTGTTTTAAACCAGCCATTTTTAAACCTATAATAGTTTCTTTTTTCTTGCCTTTTTCGATAGAAATTTTTGCTACTTTTTCAGTTTGATAAATATGCTGTTTGGTAATAATTTTCTTGAATTTATAACTGGAAGAATCGATTATAAATTTCGTTTTTCGCTTGTTCTTAAATACCGTATCAATTGAAGCAGAAATAGAATCTGGATTCGCAGAAATAATTGATTTTTCGTAAAACGTATAACTAAAATCAGGCGTTTTTATTTGGTTTTTGCTTTGTAATTGAATAATTGTAGTTACTAAATTTTCAGTGGGTTCACGGTGCTTTGAATTTGTCTTTTGAGCCATTGCCCCAAAAGAACTAATAAAAATAAACCACACGAGTATTCTCATTTACAATGAAATTAAAAGCAAATATACAGATAATAAAAAAGCGCCCAATTACTTGAACGCTTTTATTTATTTTAAAATTTATTTTGCTTCGTTGAAACGTTTTGTTACTTCATTCCAGTTAATTACGTTGAAAAACGCTTCTATATAATCTGGTCTTCTGTTTTGGTAGTTTAGATAATACGCGTGTTCCCAAACGTCTAAACCTAAAATTGGCGTTCCGCCACAACCAATTCCTGGCATTAAAGGATTATCTTGATTTGGTGAAGAACACACTTCAACTTTTCCGCCTTTTTGCACACAAAGCCAAGCCCATCCTGAACCAAAACGAGTAGCTGCAGCTTTGGCAAATTCTGCTTTAAAAGCATCAAACGAACCATAAGCGGCATCAATTGCAGCTGCTAATTCGCCCGTTGGCAAACCACCACCATTTGGCGACATAACTGTCCAAAATAAATTGTGATTGTAAAAACCACCACCGTTATTTCTAACCGGCATATTATTCATATCTAAAGTGGCCATAATGGCTTCAATAGATTTTCCTTCTAAATCTGTTCCAGCTATAGCAGCATTCAAATTTGTTGTGTAAGCATTATGATGTTTTGTATGGTGAATTTCCATAGTTCTTGCATCAACATGTGGTTCTAATGCATCATATGCATAAGGTAATTGTGGGAGTTCAAAAGCCATGATTTCCTATTTTTTAATGGATTAATTATTTTTTTCAAATTTATAACTTTAACTTTGAAAATAAAATTTTTCCGTCTTAATACTTTCTTAAAAGATTTTTTGTAATATGGCATTTCAAGTTTATAACGCTTCCGCTGGTTCTGGTAAAACATATACCTTAACAAAAGAATATTTAAAAATTTTACTGGTAGCTCCAGCTAACGATACCTATAAAAAAATTCTTGCCATTACGTTTACCAATAAAGCGGTAGAAGAAATGAAAAGCCGAATTATTGAAAGTTTAATTGCTTTTACTAAAGCCGAAGTTTCTGAAAAAACCGCTAATTTTATGCAAGAAATTGCTTCTGAAATAAAATTAGATGTTCCAACAATTCAACAAAAGTCCAGAAAAATTTTAAAGAATTTAATTCACAACTACGCGGCGTTTGATATTTCTACTATTGATAAATTCACGCATCGCATCATTAGAACATTTACGCACGATTTAAATTTACCTACCAATTTTGATGTTACTTTAGATACAGATGAGCTTTTGAAAAACGCCATTGATGTAGTGGTTGCCAAAGCAGGAGAGGATGAAGAATTGACTCAAATATTAATCAATTTTGCAAAAAGCAAAACAGATGATGATAAAAGTTGGGATGTAACTTTAGATTTATATGAAGTTTCAAGATTAATTTTAAACGAAGAACATTTTTTTAATTTCGGAAAATTAAGCGATAAATCTGTAGATGATTTTTCTAAAATTGCAGAGAAAATAAAGTTAAAAATTGAATCCAATAAATTAAAAATAAAGGAAAATGCAAAATTCATTTTAGATGATTTTACAGCAAATAATTTAACGGAAGAAGATTTTGACCGAAAAACGTTTTATAATCACGTTGCCAATTTATTTAACGAAAAGGCAACCGAATACGATTTTGTAAATGAAAAAGAAATCGGCGTTCCTAAAAAATCGAATAATTCAGAAGTAGTTCGTCGTTTAGCACCTACTTGGAAAGAAAAACTAAACCTTATTTACAAAGCAAAAAACGAAAATGCATTATTCGATTTGATTATCAAAAATATGATTCCGCTGTCGTTAATTAATGTAATTTACAAAGAATACAAGCAATTACAAGAAGATCAAAATGTGTTATCTATTTCCGATTTTAACACCATAATTCACAATGAAATTAAAGACCAACCCGCTCCTTTTATTTATGAACGTTTAGGCGATAGATACCGTCATTATTTTATAGATGAGTTTCAGGATACTTCACAATTACAATGGGAAAATTTTATACCATTAATTGATAATGCCTTGGCAAGTGAAGATTTAGATGGCACAAAAGGTTCGTTAATGATTGTAGGCGATCCAAAACAATCTATTTACCGATGGCGAGGGGGAAAAGCGGAACAATTTATTGATTTAAGTACGAATGTAAATCCGTTTTCCAATAAAGAAAAATCTGTAGAAAATTTACCAAAAAATTACAGAAGTTATTCAGAAGTGATTGATTTTAATAATCAATTTTTTCAATTTCTTTC
>JBFYPW010000076.1:0-9581 GCA_041303115.1 Flavobacterium sp. | reverse complement strand
ACATCAATATTTGTTCCTGAAGTGTCTGGTAATGAAATCATTCCGTTTTGTAAAGCCGCTTCTTCAACTTTCTTACGTAAGTCTTTATGTGAAGACGAACTTAAGTCTTCATAAATTTGAAACGCTTCTTTTCCTTTGTATTTTGCAGCTAAAACTGATGGTGCAAAAACAGAATTCATCACACTATGCATATTCGCGCTAATTATATGAATCGGTCTTTCTAATAAGTTATTTTTGCTAAGCGTTTCTTTAATGTTGTTTGCCCAAATTTCACCATAAATATGATGCCCTAATCGTTCTCTTAAAATCGGACTAAAAGTAATCGTGCGCTTGTTATTATCTACAATTTCTTCAATTGCAATTTTTCCTAACCAATATATAATTTGTAAAAAACGTTCAGGCGCTTCAGTTGTGGCAAAACCATCATAAATATCTTGAACTTCAGCAAAGGTTCTTCCTAACACGTTAGACAAGTGCGACATCGCAATTTCTCTATCTACTGGTGTTAATTTTTTAGTTTGAAGGGCAAATTGTTCCAATTTTTGCCAATCGCGAGATACCAAGCCTTCATCGTCAATTAAAACTCTATCTTTAATTTTATGTGATTCAATGAAAATAAACGTTAAATGGGTTAAAATGTCATAAATATCAGAACGACCTCGGGTAATTTCAATATTCATTTGTTCGTCATCTATGCGATAACAATTTCTTCTTCTTTTTGGCGGAACAATGGCTTTAAAGTGCGAATTCGCATAGCCTTCATCCGATGTTAAATTGATATAACGACATTGCTCGATACCTACTGGCAAACGCTCAATGACGTATAATAATCCGTTTAACTCTACTTTTTCCTCTGCAATGGAACCATAAATTTCCGGTCGTAACGATAATAAAGCTTCACGTAAGGTTTCTCCTGAAACACCCATTGGTTTGTAAAAACCTCTGTTAAATAAGTGTCGCATAGTAATGTACAATCGTTCGATAGCTGCCGACGATTCTTGCGCCCGAGAACGCGAAATGTTTTTAATGTCTCTCATTAATTTCTATTTTATAACCAACAAAGGTAATAAATTTATTCTTTAGTCCGTTTTCGTTCGCTTTTTGTGTATAGAAAGTTAATAATTTCTTCATTTATATCGTTAAAAAATCAGCAATTTTTCTATCGTTGCTTAATCTTGGTAATTTGTTTTGTCCTCCTAATTTTCCGATGGATTTCATATAGTTTTGAAAACCATTTTTTTCCACTTTCGTAATCACAAGTGTTCGCAACACATTGCCTTTTATTAAATCGTTGTAATACACATTTTGTTGGCGCATTTCTGTATCAATTTTTAATGCAAAAGTTTCCAAATCTTCTGGTTCAAAATCAAATTCTATGAACCATTCGTGATACGGCAAACCGCTTTTTGGATTAATTTGTGGCGCAACTGTAAACTCATTAACACTAATATTCGTTCCCGATACGGCGTTTTGCAAAGCGGTTTCCACTTCTTTACCAATCACGTGTTCGCCAAACGCAGAAATATAATGTTTAATTCTTCCAGTAACAATAATTCGATACGGTTTTGTAGAGGTAAACGCAATTGTATCGCCAATATTGTAGGCCCAAAGTCCCGCGTTTGTAGAAATAATTAAAACATAATTTACGTTAATTTCTACTTCGCTAATTGTGAGACGTTTAGGGTTTTCTGTGAAAAAATCATCGGCTTTAATAAACTCGTAGAAAATTCCCGAATTCAGAAGTAATAACATTCCTTTTTCGGTTTGCGAATCTTGATAGGCAAAAAACCCTTCGGAAGCAGGAAATAATTCAATTGAATCTACTTTTCTACCTATTAATTGTTCAAATTTAGCACGATACGGTTCATAATTCACACCGCCATAAATAAATAAATTGAAGTTTTTAAACAACTCGCCAACAAACAAATCCGATTTTGTTTTTAACTTTTCAAAATACATTTGTACCCAACTTGGAATGCCTGAAATCACGGTCATATTTTGATGAAAGGTTTCTTCTATAATGGCATCGACTTTGGTTTCCCAATCGTCAATACAATTGGTTTTCCAACTTGGTAATCGGTTTTTTTGTAAATATTTTGGTACGAAATGCGCTACAATTCCTGAAAGCCTTCCTAATTTAATTCCGTTTTTTTCCTCCATTTCTGGACTTCCTTGTAAAAAAATCATTTTTCCGTCAACAAAATCGGCTTTACCCGTTTCATGAATGTAACTTAAAATGGCATTTTTAGCAGCCTGAATATGAAAAGGCATCGATTCTGCCGTTAGCGGAATGTATTTTGCTCCTGAAGTGGTTCCTGAAGTTTTGGCAAAATACAACGGTTTCCCTTTCCATAAAACATCCGATTCGCCAGCTACAACTTTATCAACGTATGATTTCAATTGTTCATAATCTCGAACAGGAACTTGTTTCGCGAAATCTTCAAACGATTTGATGGTTGAAAAATTATGATCTTTTCCAAATTGTGTGTTTTTTGCTTCACGCAATAAGGATTTAAATACTTTTTCTTGCGAAGCAAGAGGTTTGTTCGCCCATTTTTGCGTTTGAAAATGAGAATATTTAGCGAGTATTTTAGCTGCAATTGCTTTAATTGACATACTTGTCGGTTTTGTTTTTAGTCTTTTTTGAGACAAATCACCAGATTTTATACAAATATAAGATAATTAGCGAATGTGCCAATTAGTAAATCTCGAGATTCGGGACAAGTTGTATCAATAAAAAAGAATAATTTTATTTGTGTTTTATTTTTTTATGTACCTTTGTGGTATAAATTTTAAATTTAAATAAAATGAATTCTTTATATATAACTTTAGGAGCCATTGGTACACCAGAAATCATTCTTATAATAGCTGTTGTGGTTTTACTTTTCGGAGGTAAAAAAATTCCAGAATTAATGAAAGGACTAGGTGGTGGTATCAAGGAATTTAAAAAAGCAGCAAAAGGTGAAGACGAATCGCCAGTAGCTAAAAAAGAAGAGGAAACTAAAGAATAAATTTTTTTAAATTCCAATAAAAAAATTCCAAATTCCAAATTTAACAACTTGGAATTTGGAATTTTTTGTTTTTTATAATACCATCGTCAACTGAATTCGTTTTCTTGCTTCATCTACCTCAACTACTTTTACTTGCACGTGTTGGTGTAGTTTTACGACTTCGTTTACATCGGAAACAAATCCTGCTTTTAATTGAGAAATGTGCACCAAACCACTTTCTTTGGTTCCAATATCCACGAAACAACCAAAAGCGGTAATATTATTCACGATTCCGGGTAAAATCATTCCTGTTTTTAAATCTTTTATTGTTCGAACATTTGGGTCAAATTCAAAAACTTTTGCGGCTTTTCTTGGGTCTAATCCTGGTTTTTCTAATTCTTTTAAAACGTCTTTAAGCGTTAAAATTCCAATTTCTGAAGTGATGTATTTTTCAGGAGAAATCTGTGTGATTATTTCTTTGTTAGCTACTAATTCATTTGTTTTTACACCTAAATCTTTAGCCATTTTTTCAACAATTGCATATGCTTCTGGGTGCACGGCAGAATTATCTAACGGGTTTTTTCCGTCTTTAATTCTGATAAAAGCCGCGGCTTGTTGATACGCTTTTTCGCCTAAACGAGGCACTTTTTTTAGTTGCTTTCTGTCTTCAAAAGGGCCGTTTTCTGAACGATAGGCTATAATGTTTTCAGCCATTTTTTCGCCAATTCCAGAAACATAGCTCAATAACGATTTACTTGCGGTATTTACGTTAATTCCAACTGCATTTACACAACTCATAACAACCGAATCTAATTGCTCTTTTAATTTGTTTTGATCGACATCGTGCTGGTATTGTCCAACACCAATTGATTTTGGATCGATTTTTACCAATTCCGCCAACGGATCAGATAAGCGTCTTCCAATAGAAACAGAACCACGAACCGTTACATCGTAATTTGGAAATTCATCACGCGCAATTTTACTCGCCGAGTACACCGATGCACCTGCTTCTGAAACCACAAAAACCTGAACGGGTTTATCAAAAGCAATTTTTTTAATGAAAAACTCCGTTTCGCGAGATGCCGTTCCGTTTCCAATAGAGATAGCTTCAATATTGTAAGCATTAACCATCGAACGGATTTTTTTCATCGCCATAGCGCTATCATTTTGTGGCGCGTGTGGATAAACCGTTTCGTTGTTTAACAAATCGCCTTTTTCATCCAAACAAACCAATTTACAGCCACTTCTGTAGCCAGGATCAATGGCTAAAATTCGTTTTTCACCCAATGGCGGCGCCAATAACAGCTGACGTAAATTTTCTGCAAAAACATCAATAGCTTTTATATCGGCTTTAGTTTTTGCTTCTTGCAACGTTTCGTTTGAAATAGCGGGTTCTAACAATCTTTTATAACTGTCTTTTATCGCTTTTTCAATTTGTTCACCGCTTTCATTATTGGTTTTGATTAAATTATCTTCCATAAAACGAATCACTTCGTCCTTGTCTTCCTCGTTTAAACCTACATTCAACTTAATAAATCCTTCGGCTTCAGCGCGTAACATAGCTAATAATCGGTGCGATGGGGCTTTGGTAATGTTTTCAGACCAATCAAAATATTGGGAAAATTTTTGAGCTGCTTCGTCGTCTTTTTTGGTTTTAACTACTTTAGTGATAATTTCGGCTTTACGCAGAAAGGTTCTTCGTAACGATTTTCGAATGAAAATATTTTCGTTTATCCATTCGGCAATAATATCACGAGCGCCTTGAAGGGCTTCGTCTTCATTGGTAACTTTTTCATTTAAATATTTCGATGCCAAAAACTCAATGTCATCATTTCGTTGAGACATAATTATTTTTGCTAATGGTTCCAATCCATTTTCACGCGCCGTATCTGCTTTGGTTTTTTTCTTCTTTTTATATGGCAAATAGAAATCCTCCAATTCTTGCAAATCAAAACTGTTTTCGATTTTCAATTTTAACTCAACTGAAAGTGCGTTTTGCTCTTCAATCGATTTTAAAATGGATTCTTTTCGTTTTACAATTTCAATAAATTGCTTGTTTAATTTTGAAATGGTTTCAATTTGCACCTCATCTAAATTTCCAGTTTGGTCTTTTCGATAACGAGAAATAAAGGGAATCGTGCAATCTTCCGAAAGTAATTGTATTGTAGCTTCAATGCTTTTTACTGCAATGTTGGTTTGGTTTTGTATGAATTGGATTGTGGTCATTATTTTCCAAAAAATTAATTCTATTTTATTTGTGATTTTACTTCACAAAAACAATTGGATTTATGTAATATTCTTTAATTTTATTTTGTTTAATTTTTATTGATGCATAGACAGAATAACTCGTATTTACGGCAATCAACATAAGGTAAGTGTATAATAAAATTTCAGTAGTAAAAGTATGAGATATTTTAAAATAAACAGTGACAAAAAATAATAAATTGCTCACTATTGAAAATAAAATTTGAAAATTTAATATATTTTTTCCTTGTTTGTCTACATTTATAATGCTTTCTCTTTTGTTTAGCCATAAAATCAATGGAAAAATAATATTTCCTAAAGGAATAATTACATTTGAAATTATAGATAAATGAAGAAACATAAGATAACTATTGTCTTCTATTTTACCATAATTAATAATTTCTTCAATATTAATTTGTAAGGTTTCACAAATTAATCTTAATGTGTTGCCACTTGGATGGTTTTCGTCTTTTTCAATTCTTTGTAATGTTCTTAAATTAATTTTTGATAAGTCGGAAAGTTCTTCTTGAGACATTCCTTTTTGTTTTCTAATTTTAGAAATCTTTGATCCGATTGTTTCCATTTTAATGTTTTTAAAAATTTCATCAAAATTAAAATGAAATTGATATTTGGTCTTATGGTTTTTTTACGACATTTTTACGACATTTTTGTCCAACGGCTGTATTTAAAAGGTTTTTAAGTAATTATATTAACCTTTTAAAGTTTTTTACAGCAATGTTAATTTGATTTTGTATGAATTGGATAATATTAATTGTGGAAAGTATTAAAAACATTAATTCCGTCAGTTGATTGACGGAATTAATATAAAATATTATTTACAAGCAATTTTATTTACTCTATTTGCGTGTCTTCCGCCTTCAAAATCGGTATTTAAAAAAGCAGCTACCATTTCCACAGCTTGTTGGATAGATGTATAACGTGCAGGGATAGAAATTATATTCGCATCATTATGCTGGCGCGCTAATTCTGCAATTTCTTTCGTCCAACATAAAGCGGCACGAATATCTTGGTGTTTGTTTGCTGACATCGCTATTCCGTTTCCAGAACCACAAATTACAATTCCAAAATGGGCTTTTTTACTTGCAACATCATTCGCCACAGCGTGACCAAAATCTGGATAATCAACACTTTCAAAAGTATCTGTTCCGTGGTTAATAACTTGATGATTGTTGCTTTCTAAGAAGTTAACTATTGCTTTTTTGTAGTCTGGACCTGCGTGGTCGTTACCAATTGAGATTGTCATAATTGTGTGTTGTGATGTTAATATTGTTTTACAAAAATAATCAATATGTAGCGTATCATAAAGTAAATTTGTAAATATTATTGGTTTCCTATTTTAATGTTTTTATAAAAACCAATCGAAAAAACAGCGTTGTTAATACTTTTTGATAATGAGTTGATAATCAGTTAATGTTAATTTAACATTACATGTTAATAACTTAAGATAGAAAATAATAAGTTTTTTACTGGTGTGAAATTAAAATTTGTAATGCAAATCTTAAATTTAAAATCAAAATTTAGTTATTACATTTTATTGTTTTTTTATGAATACTTTTTACCTGGTTATTAACAAAATTTATAAATTGAGTTATATACAAAACAATCGTAGATTAAGATTTTAACAGGTGTTAATAAGATTTGTTTTAAAAATAAAAATTCGTTGTAAAAGAAGTAATTAGCAAAAATTAGTGTTGTTTATTAAGTTGTATAACTTACAATAAGTTTATAAAACAACATTTAAAAATAAATTTATACTACATATTAACACGCTATAATAACCATCAATAATTTAAATTTAATTAAAATCTTTTTTTGTTGTTTTTAATATATGTTGAAAACTTTCAAAATTTAGAAAATTTTAATTTTATTAAATCTTACTACTTAATTCCGTTTTCTGATTTCTTCTTTGTACTTTTAATGCATATTAAGAATGATATATGAAAAAGAATTTCAGAAAAATGACAAAAAAAGCCAAAGATTTTTCGGCTCACGTATATAAAATACTATCCGCATCACCTACTAAAGACTTTAATTACAAACAAATAGCTGCAATAATTGAAGTGAATGATACTCAAAGTAGAAACGAAATTATTAAAGAATTAGGTATTTTAAAGAAAGCAGGTAAAATAGAAGAAACCGAACGCGGTAAATACAAAATAATATCAAAAGCAGAATATTATGAAGGAACTGTAGATATGACATCTCGTAAATCGGGATATTTTGTTTGTTCTGAATTAGAAGATGATGTATATATTCCGTTTATTAATTTAAACCACGCTTTAGATGGTGATAAAGTTAAATGTTATATTTACAATAGAAGAAGTAGTAGAAAACCAGAAGCAGAAGTTTTAGAAATTTTAGAAAGAGCAAAAACAGAATTTGTTGGTGTAATTGATATTCAGAAAAATTTTGGTTTTGTAACTACTACAAACGCTAAAATGTACACCGATATTTTTATTCCAAAAAATGAAATAGCAACTGCAGAACACGGTGATGTAGTTTTAGTTTCAATGGTAGATTGGCCAAAAAAAGCCGATTCTCCGTTTGGAAAAGTAATAAAAGTTTTAGGAAAACCAGGAGAGCACAATACAGAAATCCACGCCATTTTAGCAGAATATGGTTTACCATACGATTTTCCAATTGAAGTGGAAGCTTATGCGAATCAAATAGATACTTCAATTACAAAAGAAGAAATTGCAAAACGTAGAGATATGCGAAATATTTTAACGTTTACAATTGATCCAAAAGATGCTAAAGATTTTGATGATGCCTTATCATTCCAAGTTTTACCTAATGGAAATTATGAAATTGGGGTACATATTGCCGATGTATCTCATTATTTACAAGAAGGTACTATTTTAGATGAAGAAGCTTATAATAGAGCTACTTCTGTGTATTTAGTAGACAGAGTGGTTCCAATGCTACCCGAAGTATTATCAAATTTTGCTTGTTCTTTACGACCAAATGAAGAAAAATATACATTTTCAGCTATTTTTCAATTAAATAATAAAGCGGAAGTGGTGGATTCTTGGTTTGGAAGAACGGTTATTTATTCAGATCAACGATTTTCGTATGAAGAAGCACAAGAAATTATTGAAAGTAAATCAGATATAATTCCAGCACATATTTCATTAACTGGAAAAGAGTACCACGCACCAAAACCAATTGTAGAAGCCACTTTAAAAATGGACGAATTAGCAAAAATTCTTCGTAGAAAAAGAATGAATGCTGGTGCAATTTCTTTTGATAAAGTAGAAGTAAAATTCAATTTAAACGAACACGCAGAACCTGTTGGCGTGTATTTCAAACAAAGTGCAGCTGCGAATCATTTAATTGAAGAATTTATGTTATTAGCCAATAGAAAAGTGGCTGAATTTATAGGAAAGCAAAAGAAAACGTTTATATATAGAATTCACGATGAACCAAATGAAGATAAATTATTTGGTTTACAAAACGTAATTTCAAAATTCGGATATAATTTAAATTTAAAATCGAAACAAGATATTTCTACTTCTTTAAATAATTTATTATTAGAAGTTCAAGGAAAAAAAGAACAAAATATGGTGGATACACTTACAATTCGTTGTATGAGTAAAGCCACATATTCAACACATAATATTGGTCATTATGGTTTAGCTTTTGATTATTATTCGCATTTTACTTCGCCAATTCGTCGTTATCCTGATGTGATGGCACACCGTTTGCTACAATTTTATTTAGATGGAGGAAAAAGTGCAAGTGAAGAAGTTTTTGAAGAAAAATGTATGCATTCGTCAGATAGAGAAAATTTAGCTGCAAAAGCGGAAAGAGATTCTGTAAAATATATGCAAGTAAAATACATGCAAGACCATAAAGATCAAGAGTTTTTAGGTGTAGTTTCTGGCGTTACCGAATGGGGAATTTATGTAGAAATTATCGAAAATAAATGTGAAGGAATGGTGCGTATTAGAGAAATTAAAGATGATTATTACACATTTGATGACAAACAATATGCTTTAGTAGGTGAAGTTTCTAAAAATATTATACAATTAGGAGACGAAGTATATGTTAAAGTAAAAAATGCCGATTTAGTAAAAAAACAATTGGATTTTCATTTTGTAAGAGAAAATAAATAAAGTGTTCAGTAATCAGTTTTTTAGTGTTCAGTTAAAATAAAATATCAACACAAACTTGTCATACTGAACTTGTTTCAGTATTTAAAATATATGAAAGTAATTGAATTTATAAAAAGGAATATTTCGGTTTTTAGTATAGTAAATTTTATATTTTTAATATTTATTTTATTTATTCAATTTTTTAGTAGTGAAGCATCAGGAGGTGAAAAAG
>JBFYPW010000075.1:0-9594 GCA_041303115.1 Flavobacterium sp. | reverse complement strand
GTATCTGGTGCATCAAGGGCTTTTGCAGATTTTGCTGGAATTGGAGTTATTGGTGAATTGTTTTTTAAGTAATCAATCATTACAGTATGAAGGGTCGATGTTGTATTTTTTGGATCGACAACTCCTTTCATTCTACACAACATATCTTCAGGATCTCCTTCTCGCTCACAAGCAAGTATTGAATATAATTTTGACTCATCAATTGGAGCCCCTTTTACGGCAACGGTTTGAACCCTTTTACCAGTTTCACCAAATGCGTTGAAAGTGATTTCCATTCCTTTAAATTTGACTACCCAACCTCCAAATCGTTTTGAGGCATCTTTTGCAAAAACATTATTTAGTTCTTTTTCTAACCAATCTTTTATTTGTTTTCCTGTCACTTTTGCAGTACGAATGGTACTGTCTACAGGTAACATATCAAATATAAAACCATTGGTTATTGGAATATTTCCTGTTTGATCGGGTGTGGTTCGTGGTGGACAAAATCGGAAACCGTTAGAAAGTACGATGTCTATTTCTGGGAATTTCCATTTCAATCCGTTCAGAATCATCGTGTCTATTGGGTTTTCGACTACAAAATAGCGATAAAGTGGAATCGTGCTATAACCAATTACTGTATCAATATGTTTTTTATAAACCGATTCTTTTTCGTTTAGTAATTTTTGAATTGTTGGATCTGGTTTGATTTTTGAAGATGCAACTTCAAGCAATTCGTAATTATCGGCGGTTACTTTTCCGTTTTGAACGGTCAAGTCTAGTTTGCCAATAAATGATCCAAACGCTCCTGGCTCAACCACTTTAGCGTATTTACAAACGATTGGCTTACGAACTCTTTCGTGTGTGTCTCCTCCCAAAATATAATTTACACCTTCGCATTCTGGCATGTTTGCCAATGCTATTTGTTGGCTCAATCCAAGATGCGCAATCATAATTATATAACTACAATTTTCTTGGTTCTTTAACACATCTACATAATGAGCTAAATTTTCTTCGGGTTTTGTATAAATAATTCCTTTGCTATAAACTGGACTTTGACGAATTGGTACTAATGGATCTGTATAACCAAGAAATCCGATTTTTGCTCCTGCAACATTCCATATTTGATAGGGCTGAAAAATAAGTTCTCCTTTTTTACCATCACCTAAATCGTGGTACATATTAGTACAAATTTTCGGTGCATTTAGTTTACCTAAAAGGGTTTGCATTTGTTTTTTTCCATAAATAACTTCCCAGTTTCCAGGTAAATACAAATCGTATTTTAGAGCGTCTAGTATTGGCACAAATGCTTCTCCGGTTGTTTTAACACTTAACTCGCTTCCTTGAAACATATCGCCAGTGTCAATAATATAGGTATTTGGGTTTTTCTTTTTCAGATCATTCAGCATTGTTGCCATATAGGCATACCCACCAGTTTTGCGAAAAACGGCTTTGTTGTTTTCCCAAAAGAGCTCATCATGCGGGTGTATTTGGCAATGCACATCGGTTGTTTGAAGAATAGAAATGGTTTGTGGCAGATTATTATTGACCAAGTCTTGATTTTCTATTTCTTGATATTCTTTTTCTGTAGCAAATCCAGAAATTGGTGCGACAAATGGAATGGAAATTCCGAGTGCCCCAATATTTTTTATGAAATTTCTACGCTTGTTATTTGATTCCATTTTAAATGTTAAAAGGTTAAATATTAAAAACTACATTTTGTATGAAATACCCAGCATTATCATGCTTGTATCCATTTTATAAGAAACTTTACTGTTAGGAACGCTACCTAATGGATTTGTTTGCCCAGCTAACATTGGGTTGAATATTGACCCTTCGGTACTACCGTCACTTTTACCATAGTGATATACCGTATTTAAAGTTAATTTTTTAGAAATTTCATATCCAAAACCAAATTGATAGGCATTTTGAATCACTGCAGTTGCAGAAGCTGAGAAAAATGTCAATTCTGGTTTAATTGGATTGCTATTATAGGTGTAACCTATTCTTAGTGGTAATTTTTTGATTCCTTTGTATTGCGCTCCAATAGATACTATTTGCATATCGCTCCATCCAAAGCCTTTTACAGCACCCGTTGGAGACCATCCATATTCTTCAAATCCTTCCGTTTTTGAGTATTCCACTTGTCTGAAATCAAAGGCCAAATCTAATTTACTATTCGAATATCCGATACCTAATGAATAAATGGCAGGAAAATTCATTTTAAAAGAATTTTCAGATATCGAATTATCTAAATAGGTATTTTCAAATTTGAAATCGGAGAACTGTTGTTTCGTTTTGTAACTAGCCCCTAATTTTAAACCCTTTTGATTTTGGAAAAAAATACCGATTTGTCCTCCAAAACCTGTTGCCACCGAGTTGTTAGTGCTTGGATAACCAGCCATCGTCGGATTGGCTGTGGGATTTGGTTTTAATTCTAATGTAGCGATATTGAAATTTGGACTTACACCGATAGAAACCGTTTTTGATAGCTTATAGGCATAACTTAAACCAGTTTGAAGCATTGTATAATTGGAAGTTAAATTTCCAAATCCGCCCATGGATTGGGGCATATTTATTGGGTTGGTCGTGCTTTCAGGAAAATCGACTCCGAAACCACTTACTCCAAAGGCAAATGCTCCAAAGGTATGTTTACTGTCTTTTTTTCCATAAACGAAACCCAAAGATGGCATAATCGAATTTTTTTTCACATCAGTGGATGTACCGCTCATTGGGCCGTTAGGCGTAGGTACGGTTGATGAAATTTCCGGGTTTGCCATAAACAAACCTGTATTTAAGGAAATAGTTCTTCCTTCAAATACGGAAATCGCTGCGGGATTCCATTTTAAAGCCCCGCTGATATCAATAGGTTGTGCCGTTGAAGCACCACCCATAGACATATTCACGGCTCCAATGCCCTGCATTATATGTCCGGATTGTGCAAAAATGTTTGTGATAAAGAAAATCGTAACGATGGTTATTATTTTTTTCATTGGTTTTAATTATTAATTTGGTTAGTTAATAGTTTAAGCATTATGTTTTTTACTAATTGTTTATTTCAAATTTAGAGTGGATTTTAAATTTTGTTTTCTTTAATAGTAAATTATGAATATCTGATTCTTATTTAATACTGCCCAATAGAATAATCTTCTATTGAGTTGATTTCGATTCTAATTGTAGCGCAATCGATTTCGTTTTTTTAACGCAATTTTTCCAATATATTTTCAAAATAACATTGAAAATAAAATACATATCAAATTATTTATATTCATTTAAAATGGTAAAACATCATTTAGCAATCTAAATAAGTATCCTATTTGGTACATAATATAAGCGCCCTTTTCATTTCGCTGATATAAGTTACACCACTAAAAATATTTAATTTGTAAATGTCTAATGAGAAGACTATCTAAAAACCACCTTTAATATAACTCCAACCTTCCTCTTGTTTTTCAACAATTTCGGCAATTCCAGCTGGAGTATATTCTACCAAAATTTCAGGAAATGCACCTTTGCTTATTTTACGATTTTTTAGTGTGTTTTCGCAAACTACAAATTTCACTCCTTTAGATTTAAGAGCTTGTAATCGTGATTGATATTTTGTGTTGTTTTTCATAACCAATTCCAGACCTTGGTTATATAACACAACTTCATATTTAGCTTTTGGCCAATGCTCGGTTATATTTTCGAGTTGTTTTACAAATGCTTTTTGTTGCAAAGTGTCATTCGCATTTGTAAATTGGAAAACAATTTTGTGATCTTTTGGCTCAGTCTGGGCAAACGAATTAAAAGATATCATGCAGATTAGTGCTAAAAATAGATTTTTCATAGTTTACTTTTTTTCTTTCTTTTTTAATAACTCTTCTGCTTCCTCACGTTTTTTCTTTTCTTTTTTCATCGCGATGAAAGGACCGTATTTGTGTTGTTGTTCTGAATATTTATCTTCAAAAGGACCAAACGGATGGTCAAATGGTTTTTTTCCTATTTTTGGCCAATCGGCAGATAAATCTTTATTTGGACGATCAAGACTTTCAACATAAGCCGCAATATCCCATGATTCTTCATCAGTTAATTGTGGGTTGTCATAAGTTGCGCCAAGTGGCATATTGTATTTGATAAATCCTGCAAAACGGCTAATTCTAAATAAACCAGCACCTTTGTTATACGAATTTTCGCCCCAAAGTGGAGGATAGGTATATTCTGTTTGGGTTTCATTTAGCACACCTTGCCCGTTGGTTTGATGACAACTTGCACATTTGGTTTCGTACAAAGGTTTTCCTTTTGCTGGACTTGCAGCACGCTTCATCAACTTAATATCTCTAATTCCTGATGCTAATGCTGTAGAGTCTTTAGGAACGTTTTTCCCAATATATTCAATATAAGCTATCATTGCTTGCATTTCTGGGCTGTTTTCGGCAAGTGCTTTTCCATTTAAACTTCTTTCGAAACAATCGTTTACACGTTTAAATAGATTTTCAATTTTCCCGCTTCGAGCTCTCATTTTTGGATAGGTAGAATATACAGAGCCATAATTGTTTCCCCAAGGTTTTGTACCAGCATCCAGATGACAATTATTGCAATTCATTCCGTTTGAAGTTTGCTGCACACTTCCATTTGGACCAAGATATTTGGCTGTATGCTCAATCAATTCTTTACCGTATTCCACTTTTTTCTTAAAAACACTATCCGTAATTTCTTCAAGAGGTACTGGTTTCCAAAAATTTGCCATTTCTCTTTGCAAACTATCTTTTATTGCAGCATCGGCATATATTTTTTCTATTTCAATATTTTTATATTCATTTGAATTAAAAAATGAAGTAAAATCTATATTAAATACAATTGCAATAAACAAAAAGAATACTAACCCTATCATTGTTATGAATAGGATTAATGTTTTTTTTATAGAAGAAATTAGCTTTAAATCTTTGTTATCTTTACTTGGCATAAAAAAAATTAATGAGGTAATTTATCTCTAAAATAACCATATACCCATGTGCCAACAATAGCAAAGAATAAAGTGATAATCATCACGGTTACTCCGGTTCCTATTTGTGCGAAAATTGGACCTGGACAAGCTCCTGTAATAGCCCAACCTAAACCAAATATTAGTCCGCCAATAATTTGTCCTTTATTGAATGTCTTATCGTGAAATTCTATTTTCTCGCCATAAATGGTTTTGATATTAAATTTTTTAATTAAAAAAACTGAAATCGCACCAACAACAACTGCACTACCTATAACACCGTACATATGAAACGACTGAAAACGGAACATTTCTTGAATGCGAAACCAACTGATAATTTCTGCTTTAATGAATACCGTTCCGAATAATAATCCTACGATTAGATATTTAATATTATGGTACCATTTGTGTTCTAACTGACTTTCGTTTACACAAACAGTATCTAAAGAACGTGTTTCAAAATCTGTGTTTGGATCTATATTGTTCATAATTTATTTTTTAAAGTGAAAGTATGTATGGAAGAATAATATTTGCCATTATTAAACCGCCAATGAAAAAGCAACAAGTGGCAATTAGTGATGGTAATTGTAGATTTGACAATCCCGAAATGGAGTGGCCACTAGTACAGCCACCAGCATAACGTGAACCAAAACCTATCATAAAACCTCCCACAACCATCATTAAAAACCCTTTGATTGTAAATAGATTTTCCCAAGAGAAAATTTCTGATGGTAACATTCCGTCGATGTTTGTAATTCCATAAGTAGCTAATTCTGTTCTCAAATCATCATTGATAATGATTGGGTTAGGATTGGATAGAAAGTTAAAAGCAATTACACCACCTACCAGAACTCCACCTATAAAAAACATATTCCAAATTTCTTTTTTCCAATTGTAATTAAAGAATGAAATATTTGCTGGTAAACAAGCGGCACAAGCGTGACGTAAATTGGCACTAATACCAAAATTCTTGTTGCCTAAAATTAATAATGCAGGTACGGTAAGACCTACTAAAGGACCTGCAATGTACCAGGCCCATGGTTGTTTGATAAATTCTATAATTTCCATAGTTTAAATTTTTTTACAAATTTGAACTATAAATAAAACCTAGTTTGTAACATTTGTCACATAACAAAAAAAATGCTTTATTTCTCAAGCAATTTTTTACTATTCTATTTAGTTAAATTACCAACAGCACAACTCACAAAAGATTTTCCTTTATGTAAAAGGCTGTTATGCCCTTTTTCGGGATAACCCAAGCTGGATAATATGTTTACAAAAACAACTCTATCTGTATTTGAATTAATTGTAATAGTATCTGATTCTTTATCAATGGTAACTTCAGTTACATTTTCAATTTTCAGTAATGCCGTTTTTATACTGTTCATACAGCCACCGCACTTTATATTTTCGACTTCTATTTTATGGGTCATTTTGTGTTTATTTTTTAATTAATTTATACCTAACCAGTTGTTTGTTCCACCGCAAAGCCAGTTTGCTTTAAAGCCTAAATCGGTGAGTAATTTTGCCGCCTCTATTGATCGACCACCACCTTTACCACAAGCTGTTACATAATGATTTTTTTTATTAAGTAAAACACTATTTTCTTTTAATGTTTCTAAAGGAATATGTATTGTATTTTCAATATGATACTTGTCAAACTCCTCTTTAGAACGGACATCGATAATTTGTACGTCTATATCACTTCCAATTAGTTTCTTTACCGTTGTTACTTCTATGCAATCCATACTTTTTTTGGTGTCATTTGGCATTCTTACTTTTATAATTATTGAAGACACAATTGTTATTATTCCAATAAAATAAATAGCATATTCTATACCGAAAACATCTGCAGTTATTCCCGAAATTATTGCTCCAATAGCATATCCTAAATCTCTCCACAATCTAAAAACACCAATGGTTTCTGCTCTTTGAAATGGATTTGTAGCACCCGCAATTGCCGATAAAAAAGTTGGATAAACCAATGCCGTTCCAAATCCTAAAAGCCCAGAAACTAGTGCCAATTGATAAAAAGCACTACAAAACGGAATGGTAATAATAGCAATTCCTTGTAATAACATCCCCCCAAAAAGCATTGCTTTTTTTGAATAAACATCAGACATTTTACCTGTGAACAATTGTCCAATTCCCCAAACTGTAGGATAGATAGCAGTAATAATTCCAATATTTGCTGTATTATAATGCATTGAAAATAAAACAATTGGTAATAATCCCCAAATCATACCATCGTTTAAATTATTAACTAATCCTGCTTGTGTAACTGCACTTAATGTTTTGTTTTTGAAAGTAGTTTCGATAAAAACATTATTTAATTTTTCTTGTTTTGAACTAGTAGAAATAGTTTCTTGAAGTACAAAATGACGTGTGTCTTTTACTAAAAATAAAGTTAATAAGAAACCTGTTATCGAAATTCCAATTCCTAGATAAAATGGATAAGGAGTTACACCATATTTTTCGGCTATAATTCCAGTTAGAAAGGCTACTAACCCAACAGCAAAATAGCCCGCAAATTCATTTAAACCCATTGCAAAACCCCTGTCTTTTACGCCAACTAAATCTATTTTCATTACAACAGTGCTACTCCAAGTTAAACCTTGACTGATGCCTAATAAAATATTTGCGAGAATTACCCAGTTCCAAGAGTTGGCATATATCAAAATAAAAGGGACAGGAATGGCTAAAATCCAACCGAATAAAAGTAAATTTTTTCTACCAAATCGATTGGCTAATTTTCCGGTGAAATAATTTGTAATTGCTTTAGTTACACCAAAAGCTACTATAAATGAAAGAATTGCTGTTTTGGAAGCCATCCCAAATTCAACTTCAGCAAATTTCGGAAAAATAGATCGTTCCATTCCAACCATTGCACCAACAAAGGCGTTGATTATTACTAGAATGGTAAATTGTTTCCAATTTTCTTTTAGACCGAGTGCTATTTTATCTTTACTCATAATAGTCTAATTGATAGTCTCCTATGTGTTTTTCGTTCTCTAAAATTGACTTTTTATGTTTGAAATAATTAACAAGTCCAATTAATAAAATAATGCCAGAAACTGAGAATAAAACTATTTCGATTATAATGCTATTTTCGATCTTTAATACATTTTTTAGACTTAAACCTGCAATGAGGAAGTACATTGATGTTCTTAAAAATGCCAAAAAAGTAGATTGATTAGCAAGTATGGTTCGTTGTATTGCTAATCTTTCTCTTAAAATTAAATCTTTGTTGATGCCTTTTTGGTTGCTCATTTCTTAGTTAGTTTTATCAAGAATAATTTTGATAATTTCTTCTTTGCTAAGAACTCCTGATTGTCGCCATAGTTGTTTGCCTTCTTGAAAAAGCATCAGAGTAGGAACTCCTCGAACTTGATATTTTTGCGTTATTTCTTGGTTTGTATCCATATCTATTTTAATAATCGTAATACGATCCTTAAGGCTTTCCTTTACTTTATTAAGCGCTGGCAAAAGCATTTGACAAGGGTCACACCAAGTGGCAAAGAAATCTACCAAAACTGGTTTTTCAGAATTTATAATATCATTGAAATTATTCATTTTCTTGTTTTTTTATTGGAACTGCACAACCATTATTGCCACAACAACCCACGCTAAACAAAGCCATTATTACAAAAACCACACCCGGAATTATCATTATATATTGCTGTGATTGATAAGATTGAATTATAATATAAACTCCTAGAATTAATCGAATGGCTCGCATAAAGTTCCAGTTTGTAAAAATTGTTTTTAGCATTGTTTTGTAATATTTGTAATTAAACAAATTTTCTAATATTCATCATAAAACCAAGATGAATTCCTTCGTGATAGTTGTTAAAATTTATAGCTTCTTCAAATGTTGCCAAATGAAAACCGATATGGGTTTCGTAGGGTGTAAACGCAACAAATTTTCCATTAGCATAATCATCTTTAGTTTGTTGAATTAACGAAATTAATAACGCTTTTATTTCTTCAACTTCTTCTTGCGTTGTGGTTTGAGTTGGTACTGAACCGTATTTGTATTTGTTATGAAATTCTTTTGAAATCGAGACAGGCAAACCCGACAGTCTATAAATTAATCCTTGTTGGGTTGTAATAATATGACCAATATTCCAAATCAAATTATTTTTAAAACCTTCCGGGATTTTATTCAGTTGTTCTAATGTATAATTTTCTAAAAAAGCTAAATGTAGTTTACGATTGGTTTCCCAAATTTTGAATACTTCTTGCATAGTTTATTATTTTAATAAAAAATAGTCCAATTCAAAACAGGCATCAATCTGTTTCAAACTGAACTATTTTTCGAGTTATTTGAACTTATTTTTTCAATTTTGCATTTACATCTTCCCAGCTTCCACCATTTTTTATATTTGTAAAACCGTTTTGTTCTAAAATAACTTTAGCTTGACTGCTTCGGTTGCCACTGCGGCAAAAGACAACAATGTTTTTTTTGCCTTTAAATTTTGCTAATTGATTTTCAATTTGATCTAAAGGAATATTTATTGCTCCTTTTACACTTCCTTGAGCAAATTCTGCTGGCGTTCTAACATCTACATAAAAAGTTTCGTTTTTTGTAGTTTGTTTTGTTTTTTGGGCTGTTATACTTTTAGTCACAAGTATTTTATTTTGTGAATAAATTA
>JBFYPW010000074.1:0-10010 GCA_041303115.1 Flavobacterium sp. | reverse complement strand
ATTCAATACATAGTATATCAAATATAATAAAAAAATATTAAAAAATGACAAATTTGTAATTATTTTTTTGATAATGTAAATTGATATTGTGGTATGCCAAAACAATATCAAGATAGCGAGCTATTAACTAAAGTAATTTCTAAAATTAAAAAAATTAGAAAAGACAAAAATTGCACACTTGAAAATTTTTATTTTGATACTGGAATCCATTTAGCAAGAATTGAACAGGGTAAAACAAACTTAACGGTTTCTACACTTTCAAGGATTTGTACTTATTTTGAAATTTCTTTATACCAATTTTTTGAAGATATTGAGAAATAAAAACTTAATAAAAACAAAACCCTTTTCTGTCTTACAATTGAACTAAAAAATTGTAATTTTGCGTTTTGATAAAAATTGTATGCAACACACAGAAAATTCCATTGAAATTATTGGGGCTCGTACTCATAATTTAAAAAATATTGATGTTACCATTCCTCGCGAAAAATTAGTGGTTATCACAGGTTTGTCGGGTTCTGGAAAGTCTTCACTTGCCTTTGATACTATTTATGCGGAAGGACAACGTAGATACATCGAAACGTTTTCTGCCTATGCACGCCAGTTTTTAGGTGGTTTAGAACGTCCTGATGTAGATAAAATTGATGGATTATCTCCAGTGATTGCCATTGAGCAAAAAACAACAAATAAAAGTCCACGTTCAACCGTTGGTACTATTACAGAAATATACGATTTTCTTAGATTATTATTTGCTCGTGCTGCTGATGCATACAGTTACAATACGGGCGAAAAAATGGTTTCTTATTCAGATGATCAAATTAAGGAATTAATTTACAATGAATTTGATGGGAAAAAAATCAACATTTTAGCACCAGTGATTCGTTCCCGTAAAGGACATTATCGTGAGTTGTTTGAACAAATTGCCAAACAAGGTTTCTTAAAAGTTCGTGTAAACGGAGTGATAAAAGATTTGGAATATGGCATGAAAGTGGATCGATACAAGACACACGATATTGAAATTGTAATTGATCGAGTGGCTGTAAAACAAGACGAAGACACCGATAAAAGATTAACCGAAAGCATCAAAGTAGCGATGCATCACGGTGATGATATTTTAATGGTTATTGAACAAGATGCTCAAGAAGTCCGGTTTTATAGTAGAAGTTTAATGTGTCCTACTTCTGGTATTTCGTATCCAAATCCAGAACCTAATAATTTCTCATTCAATTCACCAAAAGGGGCTTGCCCGAACTGTAATGGTTTAGGAATTGTAAATGAAATTAATCTGCAAAAAATTATTCCTAATCCAAAAGCATCAATAAAATCAGGTGGTTTTGCGCCTTTGGGCGAATATAAAAGCACTTGGATTTTTAAGCAATTAGAATTTATTGGTGAAAAATACGGATTTAAGATTACAGATAATATAGAAAATATTCCTGCAGAAGCCATGGATATGATTTTATATGGTGGAAATGAAAAATTTTCAGTAGTTTCTAAAGTGATGGGCATCACTAAAGATTATAAAATTGACTTCGAAGGGATATCAAATTTCATTAAAAATCAGTTTGAGCAATCCGAATCGGCAAGTATTAAACGTTGGGCAAAAGAATTTATGGACGAAAACGAATGTTCGGAATGTCACGGAACACGTTTACGAAAAGAAGTATTGTACTTTAAAATCAACGAAAAAAGTATTGGCGATTTAGTGCAAATGGATATTGTAGAATTACAACAGTGGTTTTCGGATTTACCGAATCACATGTCTGAAAAACAACAAACCATTTCTCTTGAAATTTTAAAAGAAATCAACGCTCGAATTAATTTTCTATTAGATGTTGGTTTAGATTATTTATGTTTAAATAGAAGCTCCAAAACGCTTTCTGGTGGTGAAGCACAACGTATTCGATTGGCGACACAAATTGGTTCGCAATTGGTTGGCGTTTTATACATTTTAGACGAACCTAGTATCGGATTGCACCAACGCGACAATGAAAGATTAATAAAATCATTAGAAAGCTTACGCGATATTGGCAACTCGGTTTTAGTGGTGGAACACGACAAAGATATGATAGTTCGTGCCGATCACGTTATTGATATTGGTCCGAAAGCAGGGAAATATGGCGGACAAATTATTAGCCAAGGCACACCTGTTGCATTATTAAAAGAAAATACCATTACTGCGCAATATTTAAATGGTAAAATGAAAATTGAAGTACCAAAAACGCGTAGAAAAGGAAACGGAAAATTTTTAAAATTATCAGGTGCTACAGGAAACAACCTAAAAAATGTTTCAATAGAAATTCCTTTAGGGCAATTAATTTGTGTTTCAGGGGTTTCTGGAAGTGGAAAATCAACCTTAATTAACGAAACGCTCTACCCTATTTTAAATGCACACTTTTATAACGCGGTTAAAAAACCACAACCTTATAAAAAAATTGAAGGATTAGAACATTTAGACAAGGTTATTGATATTGATCAAAGTCCTATTGGTAGAACACCGCGAAGCAATCCAGCAACTTATACCGATGTTTTTTCGGAAATAAGAAGTTTATTTACTTTGACATCTGAAGCACAAATTCGTGGTTATAAACCAGGTCGTTTTAGCTTTAATGTAAAAGGTGGCCGTTGCGAAACCTGTGAGGGTTCTGGAGTAAGAACTATTGAAATGAGTTTTTTACCCGATGTATATGTTGAATGCGAAACCTGTCAAGGAAAACGATTTAACAGAGAAACCTTAGAAATTCGTTTCAAAGGAAAATCCATTTCAGATGTGTTAAATATGACGGTTGATGAAGCCGTAGATTTCTTTGAAAATATTCCAAAAATATATCGAAAAGTAAAAACCATTCAAGATGTTGGTTTGGGATATATTACATTAGGACAACAAAGTACCACGCTTTCTGGTGGTGAAGCACAACGAATAAAATTAGCTGGAGAATTATCAAAAAAAGATACAGGAAATACTTTTTATATATTAGATGAACCTACTACTGGTTTGCATTTTGAAGACATTCGCATTTTAATGGATGTCATAAATAAATTGGTAGATAAAGGAAATACGGTTTTAATTATTGAACATAATTTAGACGTAATTAAATTGGCCGATTATATAATTGACATTGGTTTAGAAGGCGGAAAAGGTGGCGGAGAAGTGTTATGCAAAGGCACACCCGAAGAAATTATAAAAAATAAAAAGAGTTATACGGCACAGTTTTTGAAAAAAGAATTATCTTAGATTACTTATTTAATATAAAAAAGAAAAATATGAGTGGAATATACCAAAATGAAGAGGAAAGAATTCAAGATAAATTAAAACAAAAAACTTGGAACGAAGTAAGAGCAAACGATTCTTGGGCTATTTTTAAAATTATGTCTGAATTTGTAAATGGATACGAAACTATGGGACGTATAGGTCCTTGCGTATCTATTTTTGGTTCAGCAAGAACAAAACCAGAAGACAAATATTATTTACTTGCCGAAAAAATAGCATACAAAATTTCAAAAGCTGGATACGGAGTCATTACAGGTGGAGGACCCGGAATTATGGAAGCTGGGAACAAAGGTGCACATCACGGCGGTGGAACGTCTGTAGGGTTGAATATTGAATTGCCTTTTGAACAACATTTTAATCCCTATATAGACCGAGATAAAAACTTAAATTTCGATTACTTTTTTGTACGAAAAGTAATGTTTGTAAAATATTCTCAAGGTTTTGTGGTAATGCCTGGTGGTTTCGGAACATTAGACGAAATGTTTGAAGCGATTACATTAATCCAAACTAAAAAAATTGCCAAATTCCCTATTATTTTAGTGGGAACTGAATTTTGGTCAGGTTTAATGGATTGGATTCAATCTGTAATGATAGACAAATTTAAAAATGCATCACCAGAAGATTTAAAATTATTTAAAATTGTAGATAACGAAGATGAGGTGGTGGAAGCTTTAGATAATTTCTATAAAAAATACGAATTATCACCAAACTTCTAGCTTCGAGAACCTCAGCTATATTTTGAAATAATTTAAAAAGTCCCGTCTTTATTATAAGCCGGGACTTTTTTAATTTATTTTATAAGAAACACCTAGATTATAATTTAAAAACTTTCCGAAAGCAAAGGCACTTAGAAAATTAAAATTATTCAAAGTATAATTTACAGCAATTTCACCAATATAATTAGTTTTTCTTTTTTCAATGGTATCAAGCAGTTGGTTTATTATTTTTTGAGCTGGAATTATATCTTCAATAGCGCCTTTTTCACCACTAACTACATAATTAAACATACTGCTATTGGCAATAAAACTTCCTAAAACTTCAAATTTATTGATTTCTTTAGATACCGCTAATTGGTAATGAAATGTATCCACAATTCCGTTTAAATTATTAATACCTAAATTTCCAAACGAAGTATTAACATCTAAAAAATCAAAACTAATGTCTTCATTAGAATAAAAAGACATCGCAGAAATATGAATATTTTTAGGTTCTAAACTCGGAAAATATTGACTAATATTGTGTTTTAAACCAACACCATACACCTGATAATACCCACGTTTTAAATTGGTTTTAGTAGAAAAACGACCAATAAGTTCTGTACCACTTGGTAAAGCAAGAGATACATCTAAATACGGGTAGTTTATAGTTTCTTGGTTTACTCCTTTAGGCGTTTTTAAACGAACTTGTTGCCCGTCTAAATCACCTACTAAATAATAAGTATCATCATTTCCAATCGCAGTTGGAACAGAAGCGGTGGTTTGACTGCCTTCTAGCTGTAAAAATTGAAAATCAGAATTTGCAATTGTAAAACTTCTATCCGATTTTGGAACAAAAAACATATTTCCATGAATTCCTACATTAATTTCCCAATTTTCTTTCTTCTTAGCCGAATTCATCCATGCAGATGACGCTTGATAAACAGCAGCATCCGTTGCAGGAATTAAATATTGTTTTGAATACAAAAGGGCATCTTCTAAAAGATACCCTATTTGTTCAAATTGTGCAGTTGTTTGTGCAGATCCAAAATTTGAAAATCCAAAAACAAACAGACTTGTTAAAACACTTAACTTTTTCAATTACGCATCAATTTTAGCGTAAGCTGCATTTTTCTCAATGAATTCTCTACGAGGTGGTACTTCATCACCCATTAACATTGAGAACACACGATCTGCTTCACCTAAATTATCGATAGTTACTTGACGGAAAGTTCTAAAATCAGGATTCATTGTAGTTTCCCACAATTGTTCTGCATTCATCTCTCCTAAACCTTTATAACGTTGGATACTTGTACTTCCGCCCATTTCCATAGAAATTCTATCACGTTGGTCGTCATTCCAAGCATATTGTTTTTTGTTTCCTTTTTTAACCTGATATAAAGGTGGCGCTGCAATATACACGTGTCCGCCTTCAATTAATTCTTTCATATATCTAAAGAAGAACGTAAGAATTAACGTAGAAATGTGAGAACCATCGACATCGGCATCACACATAATAATTACTTTATGGTAACGCAATTTCGATAAGTTCAAGGCTTTACTGTCCTCTTCTGTTCCTACTGTAACTCCTAAAGCAGTGAAGATATTTCTAATCTCTTCGTTTTCAAAAACTTTGTGTTGCATCGCTTTTTCTACATTCAAAATCTTACCTCTTAAAGGTAAAATTGCTTGAAAATATCTATTACGACCTTGTTTTGCTGTACCACCTGCAGAATCTCCCTCTACTAAGTAAATTTCACATTTTTCAGGATCTTGTTCCGAACAATCTGATAATTTTCCTGGCAATCCACCGCCACCCATAACGGTTTTACGCTGTACCATTTCACGGGCTTTCTTAGCTGCGTGACGCGCTTGAGCTGCTAAAATTACTTTCTGAACAATAGTTTTTGCATCATTAGGATTTTCTTCTAAATAATTTTCCAACATTTCTGCAACGGCTTGCGAAACAGGTGAAACTACTTCTCTATTTCCTAATTTAGTTTTGGTTTGTCCTTCAAATTGTGGTTCTTGAATTTTCACAGAAATAATTGCTGTTAATCCTTCACGGAAATCATCACCAGCAATTTCAAATTTCAATTTTTCTAATAAACCAGAAGCATCAGCATATTTTTTTAACGTACGCGTTAATCCCATACGGAAACCTTGTAAATGCGTTCCTCCTTCGTGAGTATTAATATTATTTACATATGAAAAAATATTTTCTGTATAAGAAGTATTGTAAATTAAGGCTACTTCCACAGGAATTTCACCTTTTTCATTTTCCATGCTAATTACATGAGAAATAATTGGTTCTCTGTTGCCGTCTAAAAACTTAATAAATTCTTTTAAACCTTCTTTAGAATGAAACGTTTCAACAGGCTGACTTCCATCTTCTGCTAAGTGTCTTTTATCTGTTAAAGTAATTGTAATTCCTTTATTTAAGAAAGACAACTCACGTAAACGAGCCGCTAATGTATCGTAAGAATATTCTAACGTTTGTGTAAAAATAGTAGCATCAGGTTTAAACGTTACAATTGTACCTCTTTTGTCTGTTGTACCAATTTGTTTTACAGGATATAAACTTTTTCCTTTTTCGTACTCTTGTTCATATACTTTTCCTTCTCTATGAACTGTGGCGCGCAAGTGGTCTGAAAGTGCATTCACACAAGATACACCTACTCCGTGAAGTCCTCCAGAAACTTTATACGAATCTTTATCAAACTTACCTCCTGCTCCAATTTTAGTCATTACCACCTCTAAAGCAGAAATTCCTTCTTTCTTGTGAATGTCTACAGGAATACCACGTCCATTATCTTCAACAGTAATTGAATTATCTTCATTAATAGCTACATAAATTGTATCACAATGACCCGCTAATGCTTCATCAATAGAATTATCTACTACTTCATACACTAAATGATGCAATCCTCTAACTCCAGTATCTCCAATATACATAGATGGGCGCATTCTTACGTGCTCCATTCCTTCTAACGCCTGGATACTATCGGCTGAATAACTACCTTTTTTATTTTCTTCACTCATAATAATTGTGTTAAATAAACATTTTTATAACAAACAAATATAACGAATGGATTAAAAAAAGCCAAGATATAACAACAGCAAAACACCTTAAGTTATCAACATTTGTTAATTTCTAAAATCTTTTCTAAAAAGCGCTAAAAAGGGTCAATAATGCTGTTTTGGTGATTTTTTGTACCAAACGAAATCAGTTAAAAATAAAAAAACGTCTTAAAACGCAAAATAATGGGCTTTTAAAAATCAATAAATTTATTTGTTCTGTAAAATTTGAATACAAAACCGTAATTTTTTACAGAATTTCTAAAATTTTATAATTTACTTGATTTACCAAAAATTCGGCTTGTACAGGTTTATGCATCAATTGTATACCTAAAGGAGATTGCGGAGAAATGGCAAAAACAACACGATTATCAATGGTGATTTTAGGTAAAGCGGTACTAATAAAAACGGTTAAATGATTGGTAACTACAACACTTCCTAAAATGACTTTATTAGAAATCTGTTCAATATCTAATTTTGATAGAATGATTTGTTGCTCAATAGCTTCTTTAAGTTTATTAGCGATTTTTTCTTGTTCGATATGTAATTTCGATAACGTAGTTTCGTGTTTATCACCTGCCGAAGATTTAGCATCATTTTGCGCATCTTCAGTTAATGAATGTATTAAATCTTGATAAATATCTATTTTATCTTGAAGTAATAGTTGATAATGGGAAAGTATTTTTTGCTTGAAATTTGGCATTTTCGAATATTCTGAATTAAAAGTAGATTTAATTTTATTTATTTTTTTTCGACTTCTTTTTCAAGAATTTCTGGTTCAAAATCTAAAGGCAAAGTATTTCCTGCTTTTTGTTGTCCGATATCGCCACCAAAAACAATTTGATCTTTATGTGAGTTATTTCCAAAAGTATCTACAAAAAAGGTTTCTGTTTTAAAAATTACACGTGATTGCCTTTTTTTTCGATATAAAAGATTAAAATCGGCATAAAAATTAGTTTTTTTAACACCACCAATTGAAAATGATACTTTATTTGTTGAAGTAACTGTAACTTCATATAAATCATCTTTTTTCAATACTTTAAAATAATCATTAGCAAGTACTGGAAACCTACCTTCATACAAAATGAATTTTTTTTCAGACCAGGAATTATCAATTATTCCCTTAAAAAAGTCAACCGCTGAACCAAAATATACATCGTTTCTATTTTTACTAATTTTTTCATCAATATTAGTTTCTGTGTATTTAACAGTGCCTAAAAATAAACTTTGAATAGCGTTTATCGATTTAATAGTTTTAAAATTAAATTTTACATAAAAATCTTGCAAATCAAAATCGATTAGATAACCCAATAATGGATTTTCCACTTTTATGGGTTCTGAGCAAGATGCTGTGAAGGTAAATGTATCCAAATCATAATTAAAGTCTATAGCATCTTCGTTTAGAATTTTACACGATTTTCCATACTTTGTAAGGCCTAAAAATTGTTCTCTAAAAAGCTGTAATTTTTGTTTTCTGGTAAAACCATCTTTAACAACTACAACCGTTTCAATTTCATTTTGTTTTGGAACTAAAACGAAGGTAAAAAATTCTTTTTCATATGTATTTGACACATAAATATCTTCATAACCCATAAATTTGATAATTAATAAGGTGTTGAATTTACTCTTTGAAGTAATTTCAAAGAAACCATCCGAATCAGAAACCGTTCCAATTGTTGTTCCGTCCAGATAAACAGAAGCGCCTGCAATTGGTTGTTGATTAGCATCTGTAATTTTCCCTTTGATGTTTTGCGAAAAAACAAATAGAGGAAACAAGACTAAGATTAAAATTTTATTCACATATTGTTTTTTATGATTTCTATCTCGTAATACTTAGCTTCTTTGCAGTAAAGTAATTTTTAAAAATCAAATTTATAACTCGCACCTCCCAAAATTTGTATGCCTTGTACAGGGAAATTTGCCCATCTGTTGTATTGTTGATTGGCTAAATTATTTCCTTTTAAAAAGAAATTTAATCTTTTACTGAATGTATATCCTACGTGGGCATTCAAATCAAAGTAACTATCTAATGTTACTGTTTTTATACCTGAATTAAACGAAGAAAACATCGATTCATTATTAATGCTATCTATATCTTGTCTTTCTCCAATAAAAAATAATTTAGCACCCGCGCTCCATTTTTCATTTATTTCAACATCAATAAAACTTGCCATTTGAAGTTTTGGTAAATTCCAAGCTTCATTTTGAGTAGTTGTAGTATAAGTATTAAATGTTCCGTTAATTCCGAAAGCAATGTTTTTTGTAAAATCTGCTTTTAATTCTCCAAAAACAGACCAGGTATTCATATCGTCATATACTACATTAAAAGAATTTCCAAATGCATATCCATTCTGATTTGTTGATAAAATATTAAAATAATTATTTACAAAAAGTGCTCTATCATCTTGATTTAGATAGGAAGTTTTTACATTAAAAGCTACTGCATTGGCTAATTTCCCTTTTAAACCAACATACAAATCATATTTAGTATTGGTTGGAGCAATAAATAAAGTTGGAGAAACAAACGGATTATTATCTACGAAATTCGCATATGAATTTTGTTGTAAATTTCCTTCTGCTCCTGCATAAGCCAATAAAATATCACCTACTAATTTGTACGATGCTTTTACTTTTGGATAAAAGAATATTTTGTTGTTATTTTCTTGATCTATTGCAGACTTGGCATAGAAAACTTTTGCACCAATTTCAACTGACAAATCATCTTGTTGGTATAAAATACTCGGGCTAAAACCTAAATTCAGTGAAGAATAATTGTACGCTGAATTCATTGCCATTAACCTTCTGTCAAAACTTCCACCAACATAATCAATTACAAAATCAGTTTTCACTTTTTGATCTACTACTTCAAAATCAAAATTTGGTTTCACAAAAAATCTATTTTCAGCCGAGCCAAAAGCATCCGAAAATCGTTTATATTGTAAAGAAGCTTGTTTGAAAAAACCGTCTTT
>JBFYPW010000073.1:0-10046 GCA_041303115.1 Flavobacterium sp. | reverse complement strand
AGCTATTTAAATTATAATTCTGAAAACGCATCTAAAAAAGGTTTTTTGGGAGTGGAAACCACTAATAAAAATATAAATTTTTACACAAAAGAAGTAATTGTTTATGTGCCATATGCTGATGCATCAAATGCTTATTCAGAACCGATACCTTCTCATTTTAAAAAAGGCGAAAAATTATATTTTATTGGATTATCTGATAAATCTATAGTTGAAATGCCGAAAAAAAATAAAGATCTTTTGAAATTATTTCCTATATATGAAAAGGAAATATCAGCCTTTATAAAAACAAACAAAATCTCTCTTAATGAAGAGAAAGAGTTGTTGCTTTTAGTAAATTATTTAGACACTTTAAAATAGACACTTAGATTTTAATAAAATGTAAAATAAAAAAATGAGAGTAATTTAAACTCTCATTTTTTTAAACCATATAGGATTCCGTCAATTAAAGGTTCCCAATTAGTTTATCTTTTGGATATTTTACTTTGTAACTAATTCTATATTTTTTTGTTTCATTTGGTTTTAGTTTAATTTCCCAAGTCAAAATACCTGTTTCTTCATTTGCTTTTGCACCATCTTTATCTAAAAGCTCAACAGTTATTTCTTTATCTGTACTCAAAGGATATTGATCTTTTAACAGCATATTAATTTCTTCTTTTTTGTTATTTCTAACAATAATATCATACGTAAAGGTTTGCTCTTTATATGAAGATAAAAATTTAGTTCCAGATTTGTCTGTTATTCTTTCACGTTTAATTGAGATTTTTTTATCTCTACCCAAACTTAAATTTAAAGTGTCTTGCGTTTGGTTCGGATTTATCGTCGTTTTTCCAACATACATCCCTTCAAAAACAATATTTGCCTCACCAGGTAATAAGTTATATTTTGCATAATCGTTCAATTCAGCCATTAGAAACGCTTCTTTTTCTGCTTTTGGTGCCGCATAATACTTATAAGTTGCTGGAATTTTAATTTCTTTTAAGGATACGCTATGTGCTTTTCCATTAGATAAAATATCATACGGGATATCAATATCGAAAGATACATTTAATTCTTGTTCTTCAATTGTGGTATAATCATTCATATTTTTTGTTGTTATCATAACTACACCGTTGGCACCTTTATTTCCATAAATAGAAGTTGCTGCAGCATCTTTTAAAACAGTAACACTTTTTATGTTATTTTGGTCAAGGTTTTTAAAATCTTGATTACTTGAAGGAATGCCATTAATTATGATTAAAGGGTTTGAATCTCCATTAATTGAGGAAGCACCTCTGATATATCCATCAAATTTATCTGATCCTGGAGTTCCACTTGAGGATGTTATTGTTAAACCTGGAGCCGTTCCTTGTAAAGACGCTATAACAGATGCATTAGGTCTGTTTTCAAATTCTTTATATTTCCCATAACTTAAAAACCAAGCTTGTAATAAAGGCGCTACGTTATTTTGATTTGGATTGCCACTTGAAAGGGTAAGTTTTACTTTTTTCCAGTCAATCCCTGTGGTTTGAGTTACTTTTGCTTTGTATGCAAGATCAATTGATGCAGTTATATTTTCTGCTCGTAAATCGTAAAATGGCTGCCAAGAAGCCGAATTGGTGATATAAGAAATGTCTAAATTTACATTTCCAGCTACTTCATTCATTACTTGTAAAATTAATTTTCCTTCAGATATTTTTTCTTCTTTTTGGGTATTAATTTCCAATTTATTGTTTAATTCGGTAAGTGTTTTGTTCCATTTTGTTTCTTTTTCTGCAAGCAACACAACGGCATTGTCCAATTCAATTCTTTTTGATTTGTAATACTCAACAAGTTTCATTAGTTCGGTAACATTTAAACCAGAATTTGCACCACGAATTTCTTTGTTTTTATCTAACATTTCTATGGTTTGTTGGTGCGAATATTTATCAATTTGTATTTTTTTAATTTCTTTTTGAACATAGGTTATACTATCTCGAACTCTTTTAATACCCGGATTACTTTCGTCAAGTTCGTATTCAGAAACATAATTATCTGAAAACTGAACAGATAAAACGGTCACGCTTTTAGGCGCAGCAATTTGTACGGTATTTTCATTTAAGTAATCCGCAACATTTTTTATAACGATTTCACTTGTTCCTACAGGTAAATTTACCGAAGTACTCTGTGTTATTTCAGCACCGGAAAAATAAACAGTAGCCGATTTTGTTTTAGCATAAGTAAAAATTGGTTTTTGTGCGAATGCAATTGCAGAGACCAATAAGCAAATAGTTAAGATAGATTTTTTCATATTTATTAAGTTTAAGAATGGGGTTTTATTTTATTATTTTATCCAAACAATTGTTCCACTAAATCTTCAATTTTACTAACCAATCGCACATCAATTTTAAAATCTTTCGGATTAATTTTATTGTGTTTGGATACGAAAATGGTAGAAAAACCTAATTTTTCAGCTTCTTGTATGCGTTGTTCTACTTTATTTACGGGACGAATTTCGCCGGTTAAACCTACTTCACCAGCAAAACAAAAATCTTTATCAATAGTAATGTCTTCATTTGAAGATAAAATTGCGGCTACTACTGCCAAATCAATTGCAGGATCGTCCACATTTATACCACCTGTAATATTTAAAAACACGTCTTTAGCTCCCAAACGAAATCCTGCACGCTTTTCTAAAACGGCTAAAATCATATTTAATCGTTTCAGATTATAGCCTGTTGTGCTACGTTGAGGTGTGCCATAAACAGCAGTAGAAACTAATGCCTGAATTTCTATCATTAACGGACGCATACCTTCTATTGTAGTAGCAATTGCTGTGCCAGATAGATAATTGTCTTTATTCGAAATTAATATTTCCGATGGATTACTAACTTCGCGTAAGCCGTTTCCTAACATTTCGTAAATCCCTAATTCGGCTGTAGAACCAAAACGATTTTTCAAAGCTCGTAGAATTCTGTACACGTGATTTCGATCCCCTTCAAATTGCAAAACGGTGTCAACCATATGTTCTAAAATTTTCGGCCCTGCAATGGTGCCGTCTTTGGTAATATGACCAATTAAAATTACAGGAACGTTGGTTTCTTTAGCGAATTTAATTAGTTCTGCTGTACATTCCCTAATTTGAGAAATGCTTCCTGCAGAAGATTCAATATATTCGGTATGTAAAGTTTGAATCGAATCAATAATTACTACTTGAGGTTCAATTTCCTCAATTTGACGGAATATGTTTTGTGTTTTGGTTTCGGTTAAAATAAAACAATTGTCGGTTTGTCCCGTAATTCTTTCGGCACGCATTTTTATTTGTTTCTGACTTTCTTCTCCCGAAACATAAAGCGTTTTATAAGGTAATTTTAAAGAAATTTGTAGTAAAAGTGTGCTTTTTCCAATTCCGGGTTCGCCACCTAAAAGTGTAAGAGAACCTGGAACCAATCCGCCACCTAAAACGCGGTTTAATTCGCCATCAGTGGTATTCATTCGTACTTCTTCTGAAGTCGAAATTTCGTTAATTTTTAAAGGTTTGGCTACTTTTTTAGATTCAGAAGTAGTGCTTCGCCAGGCTTGTTTTTCTTCTTTCTGAATAATTTCTTCTACAATTGTATTCCATTGCTTGCAAGACGTACATTGTCCAAGCCATTTAGAATAGTTGGTGCCGCAACTTTGGCAAAAGAAGGACGTTTTTAATTTAGCCATTTGTATTTTTATTTTTCGAAATTATTCGTCTTTTTTTGGAGTCTCTGCAGGTGTTTCTGTTGGAGTTTCCAATGGTGCTGATTCTTCAATTTCTTGTTTCAGTTCTTCTTTTTTGGATTTTAAAGCTTCTGCACGATCTAAGATATAATTTTTAGTTAAATCACCAATTTCTGATTTGGTATAAGCACTTTGATATTCTTTAGCTGCTCGTTTGTAGTCCCCGATTTTTTCAAAATACAATCCTCTATGGTATGTTCCTAACATGGTTTTAGGATATTGTTTGTCAGCATAAGCGCCTAAATTTTCAAAATCTGAATACGCTTTATTTTTAAGTATTGCAGCTTCAATGGCTTTAAAATCAGAATATCTTGGTTGGATTTTTAATCCCATTTTTTTCTCAAGATTATCATATTTATCAATTAAATATTGTGCATATCCACTTTCTAATTTCAATATTTTTTCGTTAAATTCTAATTTCGAAATGGGCTGATAGCCATTAAAAATAAAGTAAAAAGCACTTGGAATAGCTTCTGCTACTAATGAATAATGTGAGGTATTTTGAAAAACGTCATATCGATAGTTAAGATTCGTATTTTTAATTTCTTTTGCAACATCATCAAGTTTTTTTGTGTTTTCTTGAATTTCCTCTAAATCGGCTTTTGATGTAGCTTGATAATAAAACACCGGTTTTTGTATTTTCGACAATCTTTCTGCAATACGAACTTCCATTTCTGGAGCCATTTCTGGTGAAATTGAAATGTATGCATTAAATATCGGGTCATCTTTATATAAATAAAAATTTAAAAATCCAGCCGTGGTATCGTGTCCAGCTATAATTCTAAAAGGTAGTGTTCTGTATTTTTGTTGAATATAGGGTAATAATTCAAATCCAATAAATTCAAAAAATTTAGCGCCTGATTCTGCAGGCAAACCATCTTCTCCGAAATTACTATCATTAAAACGAGTTTCACCATAGTTCTGATTCACGGCTACAATGATAATTTCTGGTAAATCGTCCCAATAGTTTCCATATTTTAAAATTCCTGAAAACGGATCTGCTAAATATTCGCCATCTAATAAAACCAAAATTGGATATTTCTTATCCGGACTATTTTCGTAAGAAGGCGGCAAAATAATTGAAAAATTTCGGTCTTCGTTAAGTTTTTTAGATTGAATTTTATCAACTACTTTTTGAGCAAAAGTAGACATAGTGACTATAAAAAATAGTAGGATAAATTTAATTTTCATAAGTAATTGGTTTAATAAAGTAGCAATATACTACTTATTTTTTATTATAAAGTGGTAAAAATGCGTAAGACAGCAAACCAAGAATAATGGTTAGTATGGTTTGTGAAGTCCAAGCCAGCCAACCAAATGCCGTTCCAATTTCATTTGATATACCGTATAACGAAAAAATCATGGCAATAGCTAACGGATAAGCACCCAGTCCGCCATTTGTGAATCCAACAGCTAAACTACCAAAAATAAATCCCATAATTACAATTTCAAAACCAATATTTTCAGTTTCTGGCAAGGCATAAATTGGAATATAAAACATTAACAAATAGGAAAACCAAATTAAAAATGAAAAGAATATATATTTCCATTTGTCTTTCATCATTACAATGCTTAACATACCTTCAATTAATCCGGAAAATTTATTTTTTAATTTTTTTATAATTTTCCATTCTGCATATATCCAAATTAAAAGAAATATGATTCCTATGAATAGACCAATAATTCCGAATAAAATTATTTTTTCAAACGCAATTTTTTCTTTGATAAAATTGTATAGTTTTTCAAATTGAAGAACAAATGCTAAACCTACAAATAATAAAAATAGTATTAAATCTACTATTCTTTCCGCTACAATAGTTCCAAAGCCTTTATCAAAAGGTACGTTTTCATATTTTTTTAATAAGGCAGCTCTAGTAATTTCGCCCGATCTAGGAATGGTTAAATTCATAAAATAAGAAACACAAACCGACATAAAGTCGTTTTTGAAATTTGTTTGGTATCCTAAATGTTGTAAGGAATATTTCCAGCGGTAGGCTCTTGCCCAATAACCAAAAAGAGAGATTATTAATGAAATGAAAATATAAAAATAATTCGCTTTTTGAAAGCAAAATTTTATTTTATTTAATTCTTCTGGGGATAGTGTGGTATATTGATAATATATAAGTCCGAAACCCAATAGCAAGGGAATAAAAACAGAGGCAATTTTGCTAACTTTTGTTTTCAAAACTAGGTTAAAGAATTATCTTTTTCATTCGGAAAAACCAAGCAAGGTTTAAATGTTTTTGCTTCTTCAAAGTCAATAATTCCGTACGCAATAATGATAATAATATCGCCGCGATGTACTTTTCTGGCAGCTGGTCCGTTTAGTGTAATTTCACCTGTATTTCTAGGTCCCTTAATAGCATAAGTTTCCAAACGTTCTCCATTATTGATATTCACAATGGCCACTTTTTCTCCTTCTACAATATTGGCCGCTTCAAGTAAAGCTTCGTCAATTGTAATACTTCCAATATAATTTAAATCGGCTCCAGTTACAGAAACTCTGTGTATCTTAGATTTTACTACTTGTATTTGCATGTGGCAAAGTTAATTAATTCAAGTAAATTTTATAATTTATTTTAACGAAATATTATCAATTAATCGAATATTTTCAATAAAAACAGCAATAAACCCTCTATAATTTTTATTTTTTATTTTTCTTTTACAAGTTAAAAGTGTCTCTTCTTCGGCAATTTCAAAATATTCTAAAGTAAAATTTTTATGTTTTTTGAATTCTCGCATTACAAAACCAGCAACTTCTTTGGCCGATTTTAGTAGAAATTTATCTTTAGCTTCTAAAAGAATTTTGTAAATTAATTTCGATTCATTTCTAGCCTTTTCAGAAAGCCGTTCGTTTCGGCTGCTCATCGCTAATCCACTAGTTTCTCTGTAAATTTTACAAGGAATTACGTTTACTGGAATTTTATGTTTTATCACTAATTTTTTTACGATTTGTAATTGCTGAAAATCTTTTTCCCCAAAATAAGCATTTGTTGGTTTTACAATTTCAAATAATTTCTTCACAATTGTTCCAACTCCGTCAAAATGTCCTGGGCGATGTTTGCCTTCCATTTGATGTTCTAATCCGTCGTAATCAAAAGAAGCAGAAATGGTATTGCCTTCGTAAATATCTGAAACACTTGGGGCGTAAATAAGAATATTTTTGTTTAATTTTTTAACAAGTTCTACATCTTTTTCTAATGTTCTTGGATATTTTTTTAAATCTTCAGCGTTATTAAACTGTGTAGGATTTACAAAAATACTTAACACGGTAATTTCATTTTCAGCTATAGATTGTTCCAATAATGAAAGGTGACCTCTATGTAAAGCGCCCATTGTAGGCACAAAACCAATTTTTTTTGATTGATTTTGTGCTTTTTTTAATTCAATTTGCAGCTCATTTTGTGTTTGAAAAACAGGCATATTATAATATTATAAAGTGCAAACTTACTATTTTAGTAGTTAAGTCCATAAATTTTTATAATTTTGCATATTAAACAAAATGTAACATTTATTATATGAATGACAAGAGGATATTATATGTATCATCTGAAGTAGTGCCTTATTTAGCTGAAAATGAAGTGTCATTACATTCTTATGAACTGCCGAAGATGATAAATGAAGTAGGAGGACAGATAAGAATTTTCATGCCTAGATATGGGAATATCAATGAACGCAGACATCAATTACATGAAGTAATTCGACTTTCGGGTATGAATTTAGTAGTGAATGATATGGATATGCCATTAATTATTAAAGTAGCCTCTATACCAAAAGAAAGAATTCAGGTTTATTTTATCGATAACGACGAGTATTTTAAAAGAAAAGCTACTTTTTCTGACGAAGAAGGCGTTTTGTATCCAGATAATGATGAAAGAGCTATTTTCTTTGCTAAAGGTGTCGTTGAAACGGTAAAAAAATTAAATTGGGTACCAGATATTATTCATGTTCATGGTTGGATGGCTTCTTTATTGCCGGTTTATCTTAAACATTATTATAAAGATGAAGGTATTTTTGAAGACACAAAAATTATTACATCTATCTATGCTGCTGATTTTGAAGGAACGCTTGATGCAGCATTAATTTCTAAATTAGCATACGATAATTTACCTAAAGATGCTATTTCTAAATACAAAGAGCCTGGTTTTACTAATTTAATGAAGGCAACAATTGATCACTCAGATGCTATTATTATGGCTTCAAATGACTTGTCTGCAGATTTAACAAAATATATAGAAACTTCAAAAAAACCTTTTTTACCTTTCACCCCGAAAGAAACGTTTAAAGAAACGTATTTAGAGTTTTTAAAAAATAAAGTTCAATAATTATAATGAAAAAAAATATAACCGTTTTATTTTTAGTTTTTTCAATGGTATTTATTTCTTGTGATCAAGATTTTAATACGATTGGTTCCGATTTAGTGGGTGATGAACATTTTGATTTCAGTACACACGAAGCGCAATTGAAAGCATACTCTGTAAAAACCAACGAAGTGCAAACCAATAATTTGCCAATAAATCCATTAGGTATTTATAACAATCCTTATTTTGGAGTTACTAAAGCAAATTTTGTTTCACAAGTTTCATTATTTACAACTCAACCAAAATTTGGTACAAATGTTCAAATTGAAAATGTAATTTTATATGTGCCTTTTTTTAGTACAGTAGAAACAACAAATGCAGATGGTTCTAAAGTATATGCTTTGAATTCTGTATATGGAGCAAACAAAGAAAGTAAAATGAAATTGAGTGTATATGAAAATGGATATTATTTGAATGAATACAATCCATTAGATAATTTTCAAACATCCCAACGCTACTTTTCTGACGGCTCTGCAAATGGCACTTCAATAAATTTTGAGAATCTTAAAAGAGGAAATGACGGCAGTGGTAATTCGGTACAAAACGGAATGCGCTTAAATGACAGTCAAAATACGGCAGAAAACGATCAGTTCTTTTTTAATAAAGCAGAAATTATTGTTTATAAAACAAAATTAAATACCACAACGGGTATTTTGGAATATGTTGATGCAAATGATGTAGTATTAGCCAATCAAAATGATCCTTCTTTGCGAGTAGTTAAAGAGCGATTAGCACCAGGAATTTATTTATCATTAAATAAAACGTATTTCAAAAAAAGAATATTAGAAGCAGGAAGTGCAAATTTGTTTAACAATATTGAATTCAAACAATATTTTAAAGGATTGTATTTTAAAATAGAACAACTTCCAGGAGAACAAGGCGCAATGGCAATGTTTAATTTTTCAAACGCTAAATTAAATGTAAATTATAGTTCTGTAGATGAAGGAGCAGTAGTAGGTTCAGCCGCAACATCAAAAAGTTTGGTGTTAAATTTTGGCGCAGGTTCCGGCTCAAATTCAGTTTCTTTACAAGATTATTCGTATTCTGGAGCATACGATGCGGGATTGTCCGCTACAAATCAAGTAACAGGGCAGAACTCCAAATTATATTTAAAAGGAGGGAAGGGTTCAGTAGTATACATAGATGTTTTTGGAGATGCCGATGTATTAAAACCAGTAAATGGGCAATTAATAGCTGGAGCGAATCAAATTCCTGATGAATTGGATCAATTGCGATTAAAAGGATGGTTAATCAATGAAGCATATTTAGAGTTATATATTGATAAAACCGCTATGGCAGGTGCCAATCAGTTAGAAGCGGAAAGGTTATATTTATTTGATGCAACCAATCAGAAAGCTTTAGTAGATTATTCTGCTGACGCTACAACTAATTCAAATGCGAAATTCAATAAATTAATTTTTGGAGGCATTATCGAACGTGATGATACAACGGATAAAAAAGGAATTAAATATAAAATCAGAATTACTCAGCACATTAATAACATAATTAACAGTACGGATACTAATTTGAATAAAAATGTAAAATTAGGTCTTACTGTTACAGAAAATATTAATTACAGTAATAATTATTATTACAAGTCGCCTTTTGATGTGAATAATACACCAACAGTTTCATCAGATGACATTGAATATTTCCCTTTAGCTTCAATTATGGAGCAACAAGGAGTGGTGCTTCACGGTACAAATCCAAGTGCGCCAGCCGACGCTTCTAAAAAGTTAAAATTAGTAATACATTATACAAAACCAAATTAAACTCTTATATATATGTGTGGAATTGTAGGTTATATTGGTCATAGAGACGCATATCCAATAATTATTAAAGGATTAAAAAGATTAGAATATCGTGGTTACGATAGTGCTGGTTTAGTTTTATATGACGGAAAAAATTTAAAACTTTGTAAAACTAAAGGGAAAGTTTCCGATTTAGAAGAAAAAGTTGCAA
>JBFYPW010000072.1:0-10442 GCA_041303115.1 Flavobacterium sp. | reverse complement strand
TTTCCATTTAGGTGGTTGTTTCATATTATTAATCCATTGGAATTTCCATTAATAAAAACTTCGCATCAGTTGTGGCTGTAAATTCCAAATTTTTAAAATTCCAAATTCCAAAACCATCTCGGGTTTCTAATTCTTGACCATTAACCGTAATTGTTCCTGAAATCACAAATACATACAAGCCATTGCCTTCTTTTTTTATTTCGTACGTTTTAGAAAAATCTTTGTCTAAATCAGCTAAATGAAACCAAGCATCTTGATAAATCCAAACGCCTTCATCCTCTGCATTTGGCGATAAAATTTGAGCAAAATTATTTTTTTGTTTGGTAACGTCTAAAGTAATTTGTTGGTAACGAGGTGTTACATTTTTATATTTTGGAAACAACCAAATTTGAAACAATTTCGTTTGTAAATCAGCATTTGGGTTGAACTCACTATGTTGAATTCCAGTTCCAGCACTCATAACTTGCACATCACCCGTTTTAATAGTCGATTCATTTCCCATACTATCTTTATGCGCCAAATCACCTTCTAAAGGGATGGTAATTATCTCCATATTATCGTGTGGATGCGTGCCAAAACCCATTCCTGCGGCAATAGTATCGTCATTTAAGACCCTTAACATTCCAAATTGTACTCTTTCTGGATTGTACCAACTTGCGAAACTGAAACTGTGATAAGCGTTTAACCAACCGTGATTGGCGTGACCTCTTGTATTTGCTTTGTGTAAAACTGTGTTTTCCATAGATTTTTCTATAATTTAGATTGCTGTAAAGGCATTAATTTAAAATACGTTACAATAAATCTATTATCTTTTATTTCTCCAACAACTTCTGCCTTTCTAATACAGGTACAAAATCCATCTTTGGCGTGGGCATCGCCGTGAGAATCGATTGAAGTTCCTTTTACAAAATAAGATTTACCTTCAATCCTTACAGCTAAATCGCAACCATTTTCTTTCATCCCAAATTGGCATTGGCCACAGGATGCTTCTACAATTTGAATCTTAGCTGTTTCTTTTTTTTCTTGTGCGAAAATAATTGAGCTGTTACAAATCAATATAAACAAAAGTAATTTCTTCATAATTATGGTATTAAATTAATCTTCATCCTCAATTTCAAATTCGGCATCTTTTTCCCAAATTTCCATCTCGCAAGGTTTGCAATTGAATTTTAGTTTGTATTCTAATTCGCCTTGTTTTAAAACCAATGGTTCTTTTACTTTTTTATCTCGATGTTCTGGATGGTATTTTGGGCAACGCTCTAATTCGTATTTGATGCAATATTTGGTAGTCATAACACGTGATTTTCCTGGATCCCATTGTAATTCGAATGCTTTTTCAATTTCGGTAACACCGTGACGTTCGTAAAATTTTCGAGCCGTTTTATTGGAAACATTATACATAAAATCCAATTTGGTTTCTGGATAAGGATGTGATGTTTTTACCATTTGATGTTCTTTTCGAACATAATTATTTAAACGAATTTCCGATAATTGTTCGAAAACCGTTCTTCGCATTTCGTTAATTTTTGATATCGGCAGAAACCAATTTTGAGAAAATTCAATCGTAATTTCATCCGCATTATAGGGGGTAAAACCTGTTTTTGCTAAATTAAATTTGAAATTTTCTGCTATTGATTCGTTATTTTTTGTAAGCTCCTTTGGATGTACTAAAGTAGCAATACTTGCATTTCCATCTTCATCAGTAGCAATTAATTCGAAACCTGATTCGTTTTCTTTTAGTACTAAAGTTGTACTTATTTTTCTAATCGCACTATCTTCTCTTTCTACAATTTTGATGAAAGCAGCATCGTTATTTCTGTAAATAAAAGTTCCTTCCTTGATTTCTTTCAAAACATTTGGATATATAATTCCGTTTTCTACTTTATTTACGTAGATGCCTTCCGCTTCATTATCAGAATTAATAAAGCACAATCCATCACCGTTGTTTAAGAAATGTCCGTTTTCAATTTCGTACGAATTACCAATTGTTTTGATTAATTTTCCAATATATTGTCCTTTTGATTTTGGACTTTCCCAAGAGCCAATTGCTTGATGTCTTTCATTTACGAAATAATCTGTATAGCCACGATTAAAACTTCTATCTAAAGAAGAATCAAAAGTATACGTGCATTTTCCAGAAGAAGCTTTTGTGTATTTATCTTTATTTTCTGCTAAAAAAGTATCTAATTTTTGTCGTAAATAGGAAACATTGTTTTTAACATATACTATATCTTTCAAACGTCCTTCAATTTTAAATGACGAAATTCCTGCTTCAACTAAATTTGGAATTTGATTCGAAACATCAAAATCTTTTATAGAAAGCAAGTGACTATTTTTAATTAACGTATCGCCATTTCCATCAATTAAATTATAAGGTAAACGGCAATTTTGCGCACAAGAACCTCTATTTGCCGAGCGTTCACCGTTTGCCACACTCATATAGCAATTCCCACTAAATGAAACACATAAGGCACCCGTTACAAAAAATTCTAATTCTACATCAGACGCTTCGCTGATTTCTTTAATTTGACTTAAATTTAATTCTCTTGCTAAAACGACGCGTTTTATTCCTGCATCGGCTAAGAATTTAATTTTATCCGCATCACGATTATTGGCTTGTGTACTTGCGTGAAGTACAATTGGCGGTAATTCCATCTCCATAATTGCCATATCTTGAATAATCAAGGCATCGACATTTATATGATACAATTTCCAAATCAATTGACGACAAGATTCTAATTCATTATCGTACAAAATTGTATTGATAACCACAAAAACCTGAGCATTAAATAAGTGTGCGTATTTTACCAATTCTGCAATATCTTCAATAGAATTGGTGGCATTAGATCTGGCACCATACAAAGGCGCGCCAATGTAAACAGCATCTGCACCTGCATTTATAGCAGCTATTCCTTGTATTAAATTTTTAGCTGGAGCTAAAATTTCAATCTTTTTTTTCATTTATGTAACTTGTATTTTGTTTATATCCGAGTTAACAGGAGTTGATGTTTTTACTTCACATCTTCTAGGACCACAACCTAATCTTCTTGGGCCACAAGAAACAATAAATAAACAACTGAAAACAAGTACTACTATTTTTTTCATTGTGTTAAACATTTACTGTTACTAAAGTAGCTATTTTTTTTGCTCTTTCAACAATTTCTTCCACTGGCGTATTTAATGTATCATAATTTAACACCACACCCATTCTTCTGTAAGGTCGAGAAGTTGGTTTTCCAAAAAGTCTGAAATCTGTTTTAGGTTGAAACGCTACGTTTTCAATACCAGAAAAAGTGGGATGATTAGAATTTGCTGAAGCTAAAATAACGGCACTTGCTCCGGATCTTTCTTGTGTAATTTCGAAAATTGGTAAACTTAAAATCGCACGTAAATGCAATTCAAATTCGTTAAAATTTTGCGTATTAGCTAATGTTACCATACCTGTATCGTGAGGTCTTGGTGATAATTCTGAGAAATATACACCTTCATTAGTTAAGAAAAACTCTACGCCAAAAAGTCCTGCACCACCTAAAGCTTCAGTAACTTTTTTTGCCATTTCTTGTGCTTCTAAAATATCAGCTTCTGAAACTCGGGCTGGTTGCCAACTTTCTTGATAATCGCCTCGTTCTTGACGGTGGCCAATTGGTGCGCAAAAAAGAGTTGGTAAATTATTATTTTGAGTTACCGTCAAAAGTGTAATTTCCGAATGAAAATTTACAAATGCTTCTACAATTACTTCCACAATATCTCCTCTTGAACCTTCTACAGCATAGTTCCAAGCTTTTTCAATATCTTCATTTAATTTTATAGTAGATTGTCCTTTTCCAGATGAACTCATTAATGGTTTTACTACACAAGGCATTCCTACTTCGGAAACTGATTTTTGTAATTCTTCATATGAAGTAGCATAACGATAATTTGCCGTTTTTAAACCTAACTCTTTAGCCGCTAAATCGCGTATGGCTTTTCTGTTCATGGTAAAATTAGCTGCTTTTGCTGATGGCACTACGGTAATTCCTTGTTTTTCATAGTTAAAAAAACGCTCCGTACGAATGGCTTCAATTTCGGGAACTATTAAATCGGGTTGATGTTTGGCTACAATTCTGTCTAATTCGGACCCATCTAACATATTGATTACTTCAAAACCGTGTGCGACTTGCATTGCGGGTGCATTTTCATAGCTATCCACAGCAATTACGGTTTGTCCGATTCGTTGTGCGGCAATTACAAATTCTTTTCCAAGCTCACCAGAACCTAATAATAGTATTTTTTTATTCATAAGATTTTTTTTTATTAATTTCGAATTGTTTTATCATCCAATGATTCTTATGATTTTCAATTAAATCTTTTTTTAGACTAATATTTCCAGATGAGAGATAAAAATAAACTTTTAATGGAATTGAATTAGGATATTTCTTGACTCCTTCAAAAAGTACTCTTTTAGATTCAGCCTCATCATCATTTGCGCTTAAAGCTTCAAATTTATAAATATAAATTAAAGCTGGAATTTTTGAATAAATTGCATTAATCTCATTTTCTAAGAGATTGACACAAGCTACTTGATATTCTGAATTTGTTCTTTCATTATTTTGTAATGCCTGTGTGATATGTTCTTGATACATTAAAAACAATACCAATAAATGATTGTTTGGAATTTTATCCTTTACTATATAAACTTCAATTTTTTTGGAAGTTTCTTCAGTTAATTCACCATTATCTGATTGAAGAACCTCATTATAAAAACTTTCAAGTAAATCATATGCTCTAAAATCTTTTGAATCGATTTTACTATCTTTTTTTAATTCAACTATAGTTTTATCTAAGAATTCTTTATGCAAATTTTGTGAAAAAGAAAAGTAAATAGAGAAAAATGCAAATACAAAAAACAATTGTTTCATAGTCAATTAGTAATTTAAAAAAACCCCAAGTTTCCAAGGGGCGATATATTAAATTAAAGCTTCTTTGATTCTTTTTAGGGCTTCAATTAGTAGTTCTTCGCTTGTTGCGTATGATAGTCGTAAGCAATTTGGACTTCCAAAAGCATCACCAGTTACGGTTGCTACGTTGGCTTCGGCTAATAAATACATAGCAAAATCTGTAGCGTCTTTAATTTCGGTTCCTTTTACTGTTTTTCCAAAGTAATAAGAAACATCTGGAAACACATAAAATGCACCGTCTGGGTTAGTTAATTTAAACCCTGGAATTTCTTTCATTAATCCGAAAACTAAATCACGGCGTTTATGAAAAGCCTCAACCATATATTTTATTTGAGAAGGATTTGCTTGTAATGCAGCAATAGTAGCTCGTTGTGCGATTGAATTAGCACCACTTGTTACTTGACCTTGTATTTTTGTACAAGCTTTTGCAATGAATTCTGGAGCACCGATATAACCAATTCTCCATCCTGTCATAGCAAATGCTTTTGCCACACCGTTAACAGTAATGGTATTGTTTTCCATACCTTCAATTGAACCAATTGAACAATACTCGCTGGTATAATTGATATGTTCGTATATTTCATCTGAAACCACGTAAATGTTTGGATATTTTTTTAATACAGCAACTAAAGCAGTTAGTTCTTGTTTATTATATACTGAACCTGATGGATTACAAGGTGAACTGAACCACATCATTTTTGTTTTTGGTGTGATAGCGGCTTCTAATTGTTCTGGTGTGATTTTAAAATTTGTTTCCACTGAAGTTGGTACTTCAACGGGAACACCGCCAGAAAGCTTAATAATTTCAAAGTATGACACCCAAAAAGGTGCTGGAAGAATTACTTCATCACCCTCGTTAAGCATAACTTGAGCAATATTGTATAAGGATTGTTTGGCACCTGTTGAAACAACAACTTGATTAGGCGTATAGTTTAAATTATTATCTCTCTTAAATTTTGTACAAATAGCTTCTTTCAATTCTAAATATCCATCTACAGGTGAATAACTTGAATAATTGTCGTTAATAGCTTGCTTGGCTGCTTCTTTAATAAAATCTGGCGTATTGAAATCTGGTTCACCTAGGCTTAAACTAATAATGTCTTTTCCTTGTTGTTTTAATTCTCTTGCTAGTGCTGCCATTGCCAAGGTTTGAGAAACGGCAAGATTGTTAATTCTTTCAGATAAAATGTGATTCATGTTGTGTAGATAAATATGATATAAATGAAGAAACGCGAAAATCGCGTCTCTGTTTCCTTAAGCTAATTGAGGTCGTTTGCCAAGTTCTTTTAAATGTTTAAAATGGGCAATTACGGCACTTCTCATGGTTTGGTATTCGAAATAAGGTAACTCGCATTCAGCAGCAGTTTGTTTTACAAATTCTGCAATTTTACCATAGTGAATGTGGCTTATATTTGGAAAGATATGATGTTCTATTTGATGATTTAGTCCGCCAGTATACCAATTTACTATCCAATTTTTAGGTGCAAAGTTAACTGTAGTTAAAAGTTGATGAATGGCCCAAGTATTTTCGATTTCACCTTCTTCGTTTGGATGAGGATTTATAGTGTCTTCTGTAATATGTGCTAATTGAAAAACAATACTTAATATCATTCCAGCTGTATAATGCATTATGAAAAACCCAATTAATATTACCCACCAACTTGCCACTCCAAAAACTAAAGGTAATATAATCCAAAAGCTAAAATATACTATTTTAGAGATTATTAAACCTGTCCAAAGTGTTTTTGGATTTGGTGTATTCCCGTAAGATAATTTTCTTTTTATATACCCTCCCATTTGTTTAAAATCGGTAGTTAAACACCAATTAATAGTAAGTAATCCATATAAAAATATAGAATAATAGTGTTGAAATGCATGGAATTTATACCAAGTAGCTTCTTTGGTGAAACGGATTACCCTTCCTGCGTCTAAATCTTCATCATGTCCAGGAATATTTGTGTACGTGTGGTGTAATACATTGTGTTGTACTTGCCAATTATATACATTACCTGCTAAAATATAGATACTTCCACCCATTATTTTATTTAACCAAGTTTTAGAAGAATACGAACCGTGATTTCCATCATGCATTACGTTCATACCAACACCAGCCATACCAACACCTATGATGATCGATGCAAAAAGATATGCTAAAACAGGAATATCAATGAAAAATATTACAAAAAAAGGAATGAAAAATAAGCTAAACATAACGACTGCTTTTAAATGCAATTTCCAGTTTCCTGTTTTATCAATATTATGCTCTTTAAAATAGTCATTAACTCTTTTATTTAGAGTTCTAAAAAATTGATTTTTATCTGTTCTTGAAAAAGTTGGTGTTTGCATTTTCATCAAAATGTTATATATTAATTCACAAATATACTACTATTTTTGGAAAATTAATTATGACAAATATCATATGATATAAAAATTGTATTTTTGCAAAAAATAAACAATAATTTGGAACTGATATTAAAATATTTCCCCGATTTAACCCCATTACAGGTTGAACAATTCACAAAATTATACGATTTGTATACAGATTGGAATTCAAAAATAAATGTAATTTCAAGAAAAGATATAGAAGAGCTATATTCAAGACATGTTTTGCATTCTTTAGGCATTGCAAAAGTGATACAATTTCAACCAGGAGCAACAATTTTAGATGTAGGAACTGGCGGAGGTTTCCCTGGAATTCCGTTGGCAATCTTATTTCCAGAAACACAATTTTATTTGATTGACATTATTGCAAAAAAAATAAAAGTGGTACAAGAAGTTGCAAAAGGTTTAGGATTAAAAAATGTAAAAGCGGAACAAAAAAGAGCTGAATTAGTAAAAGAAGAATTCGACTTTATTGTAAGTCGAGCCGTAACTAATATGCCAGATTTTGTAAAATGGATAAAAGACAAAACTAAGAAAAATTCGAATCACGAATTAAAAAACGGAATTTTGTATTTAAAAGGCGGCGATTTAACAGAAGAATTGGCTGCATATAAAACCGTTCAGCTATATAATTTACCGGATTTTTTTGAAGAAGATTTTTTTGAAACTAAAAAAGTGGTGTATTTGCCGTTAAAGTATAAATCCTAATAACAAAAAAGCCTGTTTATTAAACAGGCTTATTATTATGTTAGCTTATAAATTTTATTATTCTAAAATAATTTTTTCAGAGTAATTCAAACCTTCACCACTTAATTTTAACACGTAAATTCCTGAAGAAAAAGCTGAAAGATCTAACACATTTGAAGTGTTAAAATTATTAATATTCTTGTTAAATACTTCTCTTCCGTTAATGTCAATAATTTTTATCGAAACCTCACCTGAGAAATCTTTAATATTAATATTCAAATTATCTTTAACTGGATTTGGATATATAGAAACATTTTTATTTTTAGTAAACGTGTCGTTATTAAGAACTGTATTGGTAAATGTTCCCGAGAAAACTCCTCTACCGTATGTCGCAGCAAAAACTACGTTATCATTTCTCAAATCTAAATCTGTAACTTTTACATTACGCATTCCGTTATAAGATTGATACCAAGTTGGACTTGCAGCATTAAAATTATTTGTATACCAAACTCCTAAATCAGAGCCTACAATCACTTCAGTATTAGGTAATAATGGATTTTGTAGAATACATCTAACAGGAATGTCAGGGAAATTTCCCTCTTTATTAACCCAAGTTGGGGTTGCAGAAGTACCATTCGTTGTATGCCAAATACTAGTTACATTATAGTTACTCATGGTTACAAAAATTTCATCATTTGAAGTGCCGTATTCAATATCTGATATTGTTCCTACAAAAGCTGATGAAGATATATCTGTCCAAGTTGGATTGGTATTTGCATTAGTGAGTCGTAAAACTTTTCCGTTTCTAGTACCCACAAGTAATGTAGTTGAGCCGGTTGTATATTTAGAGACGGCAAAAGCAGAAGGTGAATTTGTTAGAAAAGCATTTGTTAAAATAGTTTTTACTACAATACCAGTTAAACCAACATTTGTATATCTACTAATTTGATAATTTGTACCCGAACTATAATCGGAATATAAAATATCTAGATTTGAATCTAAAACCATTGGACAAATGAATGCTCCATTAGTTGTTGATTCACTATTTATTACTTTTAGAGCTCCGTCTGTAGTTCTTCTATTTATACTGCGATTATACACATAATTTGATATAAAATATTTATTTGCTCCTTGATCAAACATGGTAAATGCTCCGTCGCCCCCTTGAGCTGTTACACTCGGATTTAAACCAGAAGGAACCGATGAAAAATATTGTGTACCGTTGTCTTGAGACCCTGCTGCAAAATAGTCATTAAATAAATTTCCACCAACTGCTCCTACAGGTGCTACTCCCACACTATAAAATTGGGTTACATTAAATCCATTATTTCTTGAAGTTGTTAAGAAACCCCCATCAGAAGAATAGTATACCCCACCATCATTACCAAATACTATTTTAGAATTACCTGAAGGTCCATTCCCAAATGCTAAACCATGTTGATCTGCATGAACATTTTGATAACCAAAACCGCCATACCAATGAGAAAGCTGCATATAAGAAGTCCCCCCATTTATTGACTTAAATAAATCTATACCTCCTAGATATAGCACTTCATCATTTACCGGGTCAACAGCAATTAATAAATCGTAAAAAGCTTGTCCTCTAGTGAAATCATTTGAAGGAATTCCAGTATCCGCATCAACTGGTAAAGCTAAATTGGTAGTTGTTGTAAAACTATTAAGCGTTTTTACAATAGCTACCGAGTTTGGTATTTCAGCTAAAACATATACCTTGTCAGGATTTGTTTTAGAAACTGCAATTTGAGTTCTTTCACCAGATGGGATACTATGTTTTTGTTGAAAGGTTACACCGTCTGTCGAAGAAAATATTCTACCACCACCAACTCCATATAAAGAATTGTTAGTTGATGACAACCATATTTTCCCGCCTGATGTAATTTCTATGTCATTTGGAGCAGTTTTACTTCCATTGCTTGTAAGTGGTAAAGCAATTTCTGTCCAAGTAACACCACTATTCGAAGACTTATATAAACCATATTCGTTACCTCCTAAAAGCGCACCAGCAGTTGGTGTTGAAGCCGCAGCTACATATATTTCTGAATTCCCAGCATTATTTCTAATTGCTACATCATTTATGTGTTGAATTCCTGGAACAAAATTTGCAGTTAGAATTGAAGAATTTAATGGATTTAAAGTAACATTAACAGGGCCATTCTCTAATGCTGTAACTAAAGCATTACCATCTTGTTGTGAAATTGCAACTGACGGAATTGTAACCGTTCCAAAAGTATCCACACCTCCCATAGCTGCAGGAATACCAGATACGTTATTGATGACTATTACAGCTATAGCACCCGCATTTACTGCACTTGTGCATTTTTGAATAAACGGACAAGTTCCTCTTTTTATCAGTGCAATTTTACCATTAACGGATGCAGCATTGATTAAAGGTCCACAACCTTCATTAGGAAGTAA
>JBFYPW010000071.1:0-10471 GCA_041303115.1 Flavobacterium sp. | reverse complement strand
GTCATTACAGCTCCAACTAATAATCCACCATTTGAACCCCCTTTTATGGCTAAATAATCAGATGAGGTATAGTTTTCTTTGATTAAATAATCGGCAGCTGCAATGAAATCGTCAAATACATTTTGCTTTTTAAATTGGGTACCGGCATCGTGCCATTCTTTGCCATATTCACCACCTCCACGTAAATTCGCTACAGCGTAAATGCCTCCATTTTCTAACCAAACTGCATTTGAAATACTAAATGCAGGCGTTAAACTTACATTAAATCCACCATAGCCATATAAAATAGTTGGGTTTTTTCCATTCAAAACAGTTCCTTTTTTATAGGTAATAATCATTGGAACTTTTGTACCATCTTTAGATGTGTAAAACACTTGTTTCGATTCGTAATTTGCCGAATTGAAATCTACTTTTGGTTGTTGATATATTTCAGATTTCCCGGTTTTTGGGTCAAACGTATAAATGGTATTTGGCGTTACATAATTGGTAAACGAAAAATATAATGTAGTTTCTTTTTCTTTTCCGCCAAAACCTCCAGCTGTTCCAACACCTGGTAATTCAATATCTCTAACTAATTTTCCCTCATAATCATATTGTTTGATGAACGAAACAGCATCTTTCATATAACTTGCGAAAATATAACCGCTTCCTGTGTTAGGTGACAGTACATTTTTGGTTTCTGCGATGCAATCTTTCCAGTTTTCTTTTGCTGGATTTGATAAATCAAAAGTTACCACACGCTTGTTAGGTGCTTTGTAATTGGTAACCAAATAAATCTTGGAACCTTTATTATCTAAAACATCATTGTCGTTTTCGTAATTATCAATTAAGGTTACGATTTTACTGTTTGGTTTTGATAAATCTAAGTAATACAATTCGTTTCCAGAGGTTGAATTTGCAGCAGTAATAAATAAATAGTTTTCATCTTCCGAAACGCCACCACCAACATATCTTCTTTTTACATCGCCACCAAAAATTAATTTATCATTTTTTTGAGAGGTATTTAATTTGTGGTAATACAATTTGTGTTGGTCCGTTTTTGCAGATAATTCACTTCCTACAGGTTTGTCGTAACTTGAATAGTAAAACCCTTCGTTTTTGTACCAAGACACACCACTAAACTTTACATCCACAATCGTATCGCCTATAATTTTCTTAGTTTTAGCTTCCATTACAATCACTTTTCGCCAATCGCTTCCTCCTTCAGAAATAGAATAAGCTACTAAACTTCCGTCTTTACTAAAGTTAATTCCGCCTAAAGAAGTAGTTCCATCTTTAGAAAAAGTATTAGGATCTAAAAAAAGTTCTTCTTTTCCATTTTTATCTTTTCGATACAACACGGATTGATTTTGAAGTCCATTATTTTTATAATAATAAGTGAAATCACCTTCTTTAAATGGCGCTGAAATTTTTTCATAATTCCATAATTGCTCCATTCTGGTTTTTAGCTGATTGCGGTATGGAATTTGGGCTAAGTAGTCATATGTTACTACATTTTGAGCTTTTACCCAAGCTTCGGTTTCGGCACTTCTGTCGTCTTCTAACCAACGATAAGGGTCGCTAATTTTGTTGCCAAAATAAGTGTCAACGTGTTCAATTTTATTCGTTTTAGGATAGGTGATTTTATTTTGAGCCATACTCCCTAATGAAAAAGTTAAAGTTGTAAAAATAAATATTGCTTTCATATGTTTATCTTTTTATAAGTTACAAATATATGATTTCTACAAATTAAAATTTACACCTAAAACTATATTTCTTCCCATATTATTAATTCCATCTGTTTTTAAACGAGACAAATGTGCTACATATTGTTTATTTAATAAATTGGTAGCTGTTAGATACAAATTAAATGTTGAATTCTTCAATTGGATGTCAGTCCCAAGCCCTGATGAAAGCAATAGATAATCGTTTGTTTTAGTTTCAAAATTTCCAATTCTGTTTTGATTGAAAGTATAATTCGCTTGCAAGAAAACAAAACTATTTTTAAGATTTTTAGTTATATCAAAATTCGCTCTAAAATTATTTTTCCATTGATTGGCTGGTAATAATGGTAAATTAGAATTAGTGTTTAATTGTCCAATAACCATTTCGTAGCTACTGGTCATATGCAACCAGTCGATTTCGTGTAAATGGAAATGAACTCCTGTTTCTCCACCATATAATACGGCGTTATTTTGCAAATAATCATATACGAAATTATCGTCAATAGTGTTTCCGTTTGGTGAAATAAAAATATAGTTATTAATGTTGTTATAAAATCCATTCACAAAAAAATCAAAGTGTTCCGAGTTATAATCAATATTTAAATCGACTTGAAAATTTTGTTCGTTTTTTAAATTTGAATTACCTATTTCGTATCGATTACTTCCTTCGTGTACTCCATTTGATGAAAGTTCGGATAAGTTAGGTGCTCTAAAACCTGTTGCGAAATTTACTCTTGACGTAATTTTATCTGTAACATTTGTTTTTAAACCTATAGACGCATTGATGCTTTCATAATTTTTATCTAATTTTTGAAAAGCGCCTTCTGTTCCATTTTCTCCAAATTCTTCAATATTTACTTTTCTGAAATCATAACGAACACCAAATTGTAAGAGATTCTTATTGAATTTATATTGCGAAGTTCCAAAGAAACCAATATCAGCAATTTTTGCATTTGGAATCAATCGTTCTTCTCCGAAATTTCTATTTTCTTGATTCATTCCTTGAAAACCAATTATCGTTTCAAATTTTCCGAAATCAGGTAAATAATAACGAACATTGTAATTAAAAGTCTTCAATTTCATAAAAAGTGCCGTTTCGTCTGGACTTTCCAATTCTTTTCTATCATTAAACACGTAACCAGCAGTTGCTTCTATTTTTGAATTTTTAAAATATAATTTCTGGTTAAAACTTAACAAATGATTTTCAATTTTCTGACTTGGAAATAAGGGCGTTCTAAAACCAATATTTTCTAAATTTTCTTCGGGTAAACCCAATTTCAAATCGTTATAATTATATCTTAAATCGGCTACATAACGAGAGGTTACATAGGACGTTCCTAATTTAAAATCTTTTTCAATGAAACGCGTATTTAAAACCCTTTCACCATTTGGAAGTTTGTAATCGGCGTGTGAAGCGTAATTATTTTGAACTAAAAACTTGAATTTATCTACAGAGTTTTTAAAGGTTATCGAACTATTTATGCCTTGTGTGTTACTATTTACAACTTGATTTACAGCAAATTCTGTTTTATTATTGGCAGCATATTTTTCTGGATTAAAATACAGCACACCGCCCATCGCATCTGAACCATATAACAAAGAAGCGGGACCTTTTATAATTTCTACACTTTCTTGTCCGTTTGCATTTAAACCTAAACCGTGTTCTTCGCCAAATTGTTGATTTTCTAATCGGATACCTTGTGCGTATGTCAAAACTCGGTTTCCGCTCAATCCTCTAATTACAGGTTTTCCTATTGAAATTCCAGTTGAAACAACATTTACTCCTGGGTTTGTAGCCAATGCGTCCGATAAATTTATGGCACCCATATTTTGTATTTGTTTTAAATTAATATGGTCAATTTTTACCACATTTTCGTTTTGTGTGGTATTAAAAACAGAAGAAATTAAAATTTCATCGATATGATGATCTTCTTTTTCTAAAACAATATCTAATTTTATTTGGTCTTGATTTCCAATATTAATTTGTTGCGATTTGATTTCGAATTTTTCTTTTTTGAAAATTAAAGTCCTTCTTCCGATAGGTAAATTTTTAATTTCAAATTGTCCGTCTTCATTTGATTTTGTTTGAATTGTAGCATCTAAAATTGAAATTTCAACATTAGATATAGGTTCGTTATTTTGGTTTTTAATTGTTCCTGAAATAGCATTTTGGGAAAAGCCCAAAGAGGTAAAGCCCATCAATATGATGAGAAAAATATATTTTTTCATTTGATACGTTTAAATTAAAAATTGTTGATTTGAATACAGATTTTACAAATTTTCACAAATAAATACTAATGAAATTAAATTTGTGAATTTTTATAAATTCTGTGTTTCTTTATGGTTCCGCAAGAAATTGTGTGGGCTTTGATAAATAGTTATCATTAATGAAATAATTCAAACATTAAGTAATTAAGATAATTAAGGCTTAATGAAACTTAATTTCTTAATGTTTTTTATAACTCTAAATTTAAAAACCCACGCAGTTCGTAATAGAACCTTTTTATATTTAAAAACTTAAACTAAAGGCGGTCCTCGATAAGAAAAATATAAGAATTCATTTTCTTTTACGAAAGATTCGTAAATAGAAGAATAATGAAATGTATGAGTAGGATTTATAAAATCAAAAGTAAAAACATCTTCCGCTAAAAAGGCAGCAAATTCATAATCACAAACCGGACAATCGATATGATTATCAGCTGATAAATGCGTTTTAGAAGGGCTTTCTTGAGTAACCTCATCATGAATATGATAGGCTTGATCTGTAAAAATATGTAACGACTGATAGCATATGGCGAAAAGTAGCGCCAATGCCATCAATACGTTAAATTTTACATATTTTTTTTTCATTATACTAAGTTATTGGCTACTAAATATTCGGCAATTTGTACGGTATTTGTAGCGGCACCTTTACGTAAATTATCGGCAACAATCCACATATTTAGTGTGTTTGGTTGGCTTTCATCTCTACGAATACGCCCTACAAAAACATCATCTTTACCTTCTGCATAAAACGGCATTGGATACGTAAATGTATCTAAATTATCTTGAACTGTAATTCCAGGTGTATTGTGTAAAAGAGCACGAACTTCATCTACATCAAAATCTGAATAAAATTCTACGTTAACCGCTTCACTATGTCCGCCAACTACCGGAATTCGTACCGCAGTAGCCGTAACACCAATGGTTTTATCGTTTAAGATTTTTTGCGTTTCACGAACCAATTTCATTTCTTCTTTTGTGTAATCGTTTTCTTCAAACAGATCACATTGAGGAATCGCATTTCTATGAATTTGGTATTTATAAGCCATTTCGCCTTTAACACCAGCGTATTCATTTTCTAATTGTTGTACGCCTTTTACTCCTGTTCCAGTAATAGATTGGTACGTAGAAACGATAATACGTTTGATTTTATATTTTTTATGTAAAGGTGCTAAAGCCATTACCAATTGAATCGTAGAACAATTTGCATTTGGAATAATCTTATCCTCAGCAGTTAAGATATCAGCATTAATTTCTGGAACAACTAACTTCTTAGTTTCATCCATTCTCCAAGCCGAAGAATTATCAATAACTGTTGTACCTGCAGCAGCAAATTTTGGCGCCCAAGCTAAAGAAGTTTCTCCTCCAGCAGAAAACAAAGCAATATCAGCTTTCATATCTACTGCGGTTTGTAAACCTACAACTTTATATGTTTTACCGTTAAACTCAATTTCTTTACCAACAGATTTTTCTGAAGCTACAGGAATTAATTCCGTTACCGGAAAATTTCTTTCTTTTAATATTTGAAGCATTACTTCTCCCACCATTCCAGTGGCTCCAACAACGGCTACTTTCATAATCTTTACATTTATTTTTTTAGCACTGCAAAAGTATAAAACTTATTGCTAATAATTTTCATCTAAAAAGGTATTAATCATAAAAAAAACTGCCCGTAAGCAGTTTTTAAAAAATTTTATTTTACCAAAGAATCTAACAAAGTTACCAATTCAGGTGACGAAGGTCTTGGTGCATCTGCATTTACAATTTTTCCTTCTGGACTAATGATAATAAATCTTGGAATTCCATTGATTTTATAGCCTTGTACGAAATCAGATTTCCAATCTTTATCAGCTAATAATTGAATACCTCCTAAGTTTTTTTCAGTAACAAACTTGCTCCATTTGTCGTGATTTTTTTGCTCATCAACTGAAATACTTACAAATTCGATATTTTTACCGTGATAAGCCGCTTCTGTTTTTTGTAAAAAAGGAATTTCTTGACGACAAGGTCCGCACCAAGTTGCCCATACATCTACATATACATATTTTCCTTTTAAATCTTCTAAAGACGTAAAACCACCTTTATGATTTTCATATTTAAAAGTTGGTGAAGTCGTTCCGTTTAATTTTTTTAATTCAAAACCTGCAGAAAGATAATCAATCATACCTTTCATACCTTTTTCAACATCTCCTTTATATTTAGCTACAAAACCAGCGTCTAAATCTTTAGGTAATGCTGCAAAAACAGTTTCTTTATATTTGGCCACTTCCGCAGTTAAAGTTTCTAAATTTTCTGCTTTCATCATAGGTTCAAAAGCAGTTTGATCTGCTTGTTTTAGCATTTCAGCTGCTAAAAACGTGTTTTCTTTTGCGCCTTTTCCTTTAAAAGAAATGGTATTGTCAAAATCTTTATAATCCAAAGAAACTTGTAAATCTGAAGTATTTGTTAAATATAAATCTGCATATTGCTCATCAACTTCAAGTTTAAACATCCCATCTGTTACTTTGAAAGTTGCGTTAAAATCACCTTTTTTATCTGCCACAATCATTTGGCTAAAACCTCTTGATTTTACATATATGGTATCTGTTGGTTTATTTACAATTTTAGCTGAAAATTTAACTTGAGCACTAGCTGTTAAAGAAAAAACACCTGCTACAACGCTTAATAAAAATGTATTGTGGTTTGTCATTTTGAAAAATTTAATTTATAAAGTGTAAATATAACAGAATAAAAAAATAAAATACAAAAATTTGTTAAGATTATTAATTGTTAAACTAAAATAAAATTTAAAATTATTATACTTTTGCAAAAAACAAATAACAATGTATAGAAGTCATAATTGTGGTGAACTTAATGCTACACATATTAATCAAGAAGTTACCTTAGCGGGTTGGGTTCAAAAAACACGTGATAAAGGTTTTATGATTTGGATTGATTTGCGTGATCGATATGGAATTACGCAATTAATTTTAGACGAAACCAGAACGAATAAAGCCATTTTTGAAGCTGCAAAATCTTTAGGTCGTGAATTTGTGGTTCAAGTAAAAGGAACTGTAATTGAACGAGAATCTAAAAATAAAAACATTCCAACGGGTGACATTGAAATTTTAGTTTCTGAAATGACTATCTTGAATGAATCATTAACACCTCCATTTACAATAGAAGATGAAACGGACGGTGGTGAAGATATTCGAATGAAATACCGTTATTTAGATATTCGTAGAAATCCTGTAAAAAACAGTTTATTATTTCGTCATAAAGTGGCGCAAGAAGTAAGAAATTATTTATCTAATCAAGGATTTTGCGAAGTTGAAACACCTTATTTAATAAAATCTACTCCAGAAGGCGCTCGAGATTTCGTAGTACCAAGTAGGATGAATGAAGGTCAATTTTATGCCTTGCCACAATCGCCACAAACCTTCAAACAGTTATTGATGGTAGGTGGAATGGATAAATATTTTCAAATAGTAAAATGTTTCCGTGATGAAGATTTACGTGCAGATAGACAACCTGAATTCACACAAATTGACTGCGAAATGGCCTTCGTAGAACAAGAAGATATTTTAAATCAATTTGAAGGATTAACCCGTCATTTACTCAAAGAAGTAAAAGGTGTTGAAATAGATAAATTCCCTCGTATTACTTACGATTATGCTATGAAAACGTATGGAAATGACAAACCAGATATTCGTTTTGGAATGGAATTTGGCGAGTTAAACGAAGTAACCAAACATAAAGATTTTCCTGTATTTAATGCCGCAGAATTTGTAGTTGGTATCGCCGCACCAGGTTGTGCAGCTTTCACCAGAAAAGAAATCGACGCCCTAATTGATTGGGTAAAACGTCCACAAATTGGCGCAACAGGAATGATTTATTGTAAATACGAACTAGACGGAAGCTTAAAATCATCTGTAGATAAATTTTTTGATCAAGATGATTTAAAAAAATGGGCAGACATTACGGGAGCGAAACCTGGAGATATGATTTTTGTTTTATGTGGAAATACGGATAAAACAAGAACGCAACTTTCTGCTTTGCGTATGGAATTAGCGACACGTTTAGGTTTAAGAAATCCGGATGAATTTGCGCCGCTTTGGGTATTAGATTTTCCATTATTAGAATGGGATGAAGAATCTGAAAGATACCACGCGATGCACCATCCATTTACTTCTCCAAAACCAGAAGATATGCATTTAATCACAACCGAACCTGGTAAAATTAGAGCCAATGCGTATGATATGGTTTTAAACGGAAACGAAATTGGTGGCGGTTCTATTCGTATACACGATAGAAATTTACAAGAACGAATGTTTGAATTATTAGGATTTACTAAAGAAGAAGCAGAAAATCAATTTGGATTTCTAATGAACGCCTTTCAATTTGGCGCACCACCGCACGGCGGATTGGCTTTTGGATTAGACAGATTGGTAGCTATACTTGGCGGTCAAGAAACTATTAGAGATTTTATTGCCTTCCCAAAAAATAATTCTGGAAGAGACGTGATGATTGACGCACCTTCATTAATTGACGAAAAACAATTGGAAGAGTTACACATAAAATTAAATATTGCAAAATAAAAACACAATTTTCTTGCTTGTGTAAAATAAATGTATATATTTGCTCATTATTAATAATTAAATACGCATATAATGCAAACAGGAACAGTAAAATTCTTCAATGAAACTAAAGGTTTTGGTTTCATCACTAACGAAGATACAGGTAAGGACATTTTTGTTCACGCTACAGGAATCAAGGTTGAAAACTTAAACGAAGGAGACCGTGTTAGTTATGAAGAAGAAGAAGGAAGAAAAGGAATTGTAGCAACAAACGTTGTAATATTAAACGATTAATTTATTACCCTCTAAAAACGCTCCCGATAACGGAGCGTTTTTTTATGCTTTATTTTCTTATTTAGAATGATTATAAATGTAATCATTTTAATAAAATTGGCATTCTTAATGTGGTTTAAATTTTGATAATACCGCAATACAAATTAATTTTGTGGCTATTTTAAAAAAAACATTAAAATGCAAAATTCTCAAATAGATTTTATACCTATTCTAATGCAAGTACTTCTTGCTGTAGGGTTTGTTGCTTTAACAATTTTTGGCTCAAGTTTATTAGGCCCAAAAAGATCATCTGCAAACAAAGATAAAAGTTTCGAATGTGGAATTGAATCTGTTGGAAACGCACGTATTCCATTTTCTGTAAAATATTTCTTAGTCGCTATTTTATTCGTTTTGTTTGATGTGGAAGTTATTTTTATGTATCCTTGGGCAGTAAATTTCAAAGAATTAGGCACTGAGGGACTAATTAAGATGATTGTTTTTATGACTTTATTACTAATCGGTTTCTTCTATGTAATTAAGAAGAAAGCATTAGTTTGGGAATAACAAATTAAAATGTATGGAAAAGAATAAAGTAAATATGGTTGATGCTCCAGAAGGACATGTTGGTGAAGGTTTCTTCGCAACGAAATTAGACCAAGTTGTTGGTTTGGCTCGTGCCAATTCATTATGGCCATTACCATTTGCTACTTCATGTTGTGGTATCGAATTTATGGCAACAATGGCATCGCATTATGATTTGGCTCGTTTTGGATCGGAACGTGTGAGTTTTTCTCCTCGTCAGGCAGATATGCTTCTTGTAATGGGAACCATTTCAAAAAAAATGGCACCAATTTTACGTCAAGTTTATGAACAAATGTCAGAACCGCGTTGGGTTATTGCTGTTGGAGCTTGTGCTTCATCGGGTGGTATTTTTGACACCTATTCTGTTTTACAAGGTATTGATAAAGTAATTCCTGTAGACGTTTATGTACCCGGTTGTCCTCCACGTCCAGAACAAATAGTAGACGGCGTAATGCAACTACAAGAATTAGTAAAAAGTGAATCTCAAAGAAGAAGACATTCTGCAGAATATAAAGAATTGTTAGCTTCCTATAACATAGAATAATAATGGCTTTAGAATCAGTAGATGTACAAAGTAAACTTCAAGAAACTTTTGGAGACCACGTAAAGTATTTTAGAACAGAATACGACATGTTTGTTTTGGAAGCCAATGTAGATGTTGTATACAACGTAATAAAATTCTTAAAAGAAGAACCTTCTTTAAACTTTAGTTTTCTAACCGATCTTTGCGGTGTGCATTATCCAGATAGTGATGTAAACGAGCAATTTTGTGTGGTATATCATTTACATAATTGGTACGAAAACAAAAGAATACGAGTAAAAACATTTTTAAACGGAACAAATCTTGAAGTTAAATCGGTTGTTTCATTATTTAATTGTGCCAATTGGATGGAACGTGAAACTTATGATTTCTATGGAATTAATTTTGACGGACACCCAAATTTAGTACGAATTTTAAATATGGATGAAATGACTTCTTTTCCAATGAGAAAAGAATTTCCAATGGAAGATTCAGGAAGAACAGACAAAGACGACCGTTTCTTTGGTAGAACCATTAATAATTCAACAATTTAAGATGGGAAAAGTAACATTACC
>JBFYPW010000070.1:0-10740 GCA_041303115.1 Flavobacterium sp. | reverse complement strand
GTAATGTCTGGAGAATCTGAAATTACTGCAACGCTACTGGCATTTACTGTTTTTACTTTCGATTTTACTACGCTTAAAATCGCATCAATATCGTGAATCATTAAATCTAAAACTACAGGGACATCAGTACCGCGCGGATTAAATTCTGCCAAGCGATGCGTTTCAATAAACATAGGTTTGTCAATTTTATCTTTCACAGCTGTAAAAGCTGGATTGAAACGCTCTACGTGACCCACTTGACCTTTTATATTAAATTTAGTAGCTAAAGCAACAATTTCTTCTGCTTCTGTAACTGTTGTAGCGATTGGTTTTTCTATGAAAATATGTTTTCCAGCTTCGATTACCATTTTGGCACATTCGAAGTGTTGAATCGTTGGAGTAACAATATCTACTACATCAACTGCGGCAATTAAACTTTCTATAGAATCAAATTTTTTATAACCAAATTCAGCAGCAACTTTATTTGCGTTTTCCTCAAAAGGATCAAAAAAGCCTACTAATTCGTATTTTTCTGACTGATTTAATAATCGTAAATGTATTTTTCCTAAGTGACCAGCACCTAAAACTCCGACTTTTAACATAAAAATAAATTTCATCAAAAATAGTAATAAAATAAGAAATACCAATTATGAAATTTCAATAATAAAAAATTCCAAATTCCAAATATTTGGATAAAAAACAGTAGCACTAGAATTGTTAGTATATTGGAATTTGTGATTTTAAAAAAATTGAAATTTAATTTTTGTTTTTGATAAAATTCCATCTAATTTTACATAAATAATTTACTTCAAAAAGTGAAAGACACAAACAAACATCAAGGGCTTAGAAATCAGTTAGCAAAGCAATTACAAGAAAAAGGAATTAAAGATAAAAACGTGTTAGAGGCTATAAAAAAAATACCTCGACATTTATTTTTGAATTCTAGTTTTGAGGATTTTGCTTATCAAGATAAAGCGTTTCCTATTGGAGCTGGTCAAACGATTTCTCAACCTTATACTGTAGCTTTTCAGAGTGAATTACTACAAATAGAAAAAGATCATAAAATTTTAGAAATTGGTACAGGTAGTGGCTATCAAACAGCTGTTTTAGTAACTTTAGGTGCTAAAGTTTATTCGATTGAAAGACAAAACGAATTATTTAAAAAAACATCAAGATTATTACCAACTTTAGGTTTTAGACCAAAATTATTTGTTTTTGGCGATGGTTATATTGGTTTAGAAAAAGAAGCACCTTTTGATAGTATTATTGTAACGGCTGGTGCGCCTGTAATTCCACAAGCATTAATGTCGCAATTAAAAATAGGTGGAAGATTAGTTATTCCAGTAGGAGAAAACGAACAAATAATGACTTTATTAGTAAGGAAAAACGAAACACAATTTGAAAAAACCGAATTTGGAGATTTTAAATTTGTTCCGTTATTAGAAAATAAAAATTAAAACCGCTAATTAGTGTGACGGTTTTAATATTGAAATATAGCGTTCCAAACAATCAAGTTCTGTTTGTGCAATAAATAATAAAAAGTTTTCTTTATTTTTTTCTGCATGACAACTTTCTAAAGCATTATAATACTTCATTCTTGAAGTTATTTCACCTTTAATATTTGCAATAACGTAGCCGTTTTGAAGTAAAATTAAATTCATTAACAAGCGCGATGTTCTTCCATTTCCATCAATAAAAGGATGAATACAAACCAATCTTTCATGCATTTCAGCAGCTAAAATTACTGGGTGCAATCTTTTTTTATTTTCAAAGTACCATAAATAGAGTTCTTCCATTTCTTTTGCAACCAAAAAAGGTTGTGGCGGCATATGTTTACTACCTTTAATCATTACTTGTACTTTTCTATATTTCCCAGCATCTTCTGGATAAATACCTCTTAGTATTAAATTATGAATAGACAGAACTTGTCTTTCAGAAATTGAAATTTCGTTTTGAACCAAATCTTTAATAAAATCAATAGCTTCATTATGATTTAAAACTTCTAAATGTTCACGCATACTTTTTCCAGAAATAGTAAGCCCTTCGTTAATTATAAAATCTGTTTCTTGTAAGGTTAAAGTATTGCCCTCGATTTTATTACTTTCAAATGTGTATTCTAATTCTAATGCTTGAGTAATTCTAAAACTATCAAAATTTCGATATTGGTCTAGTTCTTTTTTTAATTTGTCAATTTTTATTAAAATATTTTCTAAATCGTCAGATAATTTCTGTCTTTTAAATGATGCATAATATCTAATTTCTTCTTCAGCAATCATCAAGGCTTTTAAAGCATATTCATCTTGACCAATTTCGTCATAAATTCGCTCTTTAAGCCATGTAATTAATAAGTCTTCGTAATTTAATTGTAATATTTCTGACAATTTTAGTAATTGTTCTTTAGTTGGTTTTCTAGAACCATTTTCGTATTTACTTATCAGTGATTGATCAATATTAAGTGCAGTAGCGATATCAATAGTCCGTAACTGATTTTTTAGTCTGGCATTTCTTAATATATTTTTCATAAATTTTACTTTTATAGTCATGACAAAAATAGTCATATTTTTTGTTTGAAAAAATATTTTATCCATTTTTTACATATATTTGTAAAAATTTAAATCATGAAAAAGCAGTTATATATAATTTCATTCTTTTTTAGTACATTTTTAAATGCACAAGAAAAACCAAAATTAGTTGTAGGAATAGTTGTTGATCAAATGAAAATGGAATACTTGTATCGATTTTCTGATGATTTTTCTAATAATGGTTTTAAAAAATTAATGGGAAAAGGATTTACTTTTCATAATATGCATTACAATTATATGCCAACCTATACAGCTCCAGGTCACGCCGCAATATTTACTGGTGCATTACCAAATGTAAATGGAATTGTTGGTAACGATTGGTTTAATAAAGCTACTGGAAAAGAAATGTATTGTACTGATGATGCTTCAGTAACCACATTAGTTGAAGGAACTGAATCGGAAGGAAAAATGTCGCCAAAAAACCTATTTAGCACAACCATTACAGATGAATTGAAATTAGCTACCAACTTTAAAAGTAAAGTAATTGGAATCAGTATTAAAGATAGAGGGGCTATTTTACCAGCGGGGCATTTTGCAGATTGGGCGTTTTGGTATACTAAAACAGGAAACTTTATTTCAAGTTCTTTTTACGGAAATAAATTACCAGACTGGACGATTCAATTTAATGAAGAAAAAAACTATTTAAAATATATTGAAAAAGGTTGGGATCTATTAAAACCAAAAGAAATTTACAACGAAAGTTTAAACGATAATAATCCCTACGAAGGGAAATTATTTAAGAAAACGCCTTTCTTTCCATACGATACGAAAGAAATGTTTACAAATAATGATGCCGGAGTTTTACGAACCACACCTTACGGTAATAATTTAATTGCAGATTTTGCTAAGAAAGCCATTGAAAATGAGAAAATGGGTGCAGATGAAGTTACTGATTTTTTAACGCTTAGTTTTTCCTCTACAGATTATGTTGGTCATGTTTTAGGCCCACGTTCTATTGAATTACAAGATACGTATTTGCGTTTAGATGAAACAATTGCTGATTTTTTAACTTATTTAGACGAGAAAGTAGGCAAAGGAAACTATTTAATTTTCTTAACGGCAGATCATGCTGGAGCTGAAAACGCAACGTATCTAAAAGATAATAAATACGAAGTTGAAAGTTTAAATAGTAAAAATATACAACAAAGTATTATTGATTTTTCTCAAAAAACGTTTGGCGAAAATTTGTTGTTAGATTATTCAAATTTCAATGTTTTTATAAATAAAGAAAAAGTAAATCAAAAAGGATTGGATGTAAACAATGTTAAACAAAAATTTAAAACGTTTTTTCTTTCGCAAAACTTTATTAGTAATGTTTTTACAGAAGAAGAAATTCAAAATTCGGGTTCAAATAATCAATTGTTACAAATTATTTCAAATGGTTACGATCCAAAACAAAACGGCGAATTAGTCTTGTTGTTTAAGCCTGGTTTTATGGAATATTCTTCTACAGGAACTACACATGGTTCGCCATATTCTTATGACACACATGTTCCTTGTCTGTTTTATGGTTGGAAAATTAAAAAAGGAGAATCGTTCAACAAAAAAACAATTACACAAATAGCCCCAACTTTAGCTCAAAAATTAAAGATTACTATGCCAAACGGCACGCAATCTGAAGTTTTAGAAGAGATACTAAAATAGATAAAAAAAGCACTGAAATATCAGTGCTTTTTTTATGTTTTCTATATTTCAATTTCAACTTGATTTCTTAAAATATCATCAAAAGTTTCTCGTTGTCTAATCAAATGGGCAGCACCGTTTTTCCATAATACTTCAGCAGGTTTCACTCTTGAATTATAATTAGATGACATTGAAAAACAGTAGGCACCAGCATTTTTAAAACTTAAAATATCACCTTCATGTATTTCTGATATTCTTCTGTTTGTTGCAAAAGTATCAGTTTCACAAATATATCCGACAACAGAATAATAACGTTCTTTTCCTTTTGCATTTGAAATGTTTTCAATGTGATGTTCTGCACCATAAAGCATCGGTCGAATTAGATGATTAAAACCAGTATCAACTCCAGCAAAAACTGTTGAAGTGGTTTGTTTTACGACATTTACTTTCGCTAAAAAAACACCTGCTTCGCTAACTAAAAATTTCCCTGGTTCAAATACTAAAGTTAAATTTCTACCATATTCTTTTTCGAAGGCAAGGAAGCGCTTGCTTAATTTTCTTCCAAATTCTTCAATATCCGTTTCAATATCGCCTTTTTTATATGGCACTTTAAAGCCGCTTCCAAAATCAATGAAATCTAGATTTTTAAATTGTTTTGCAGTTTCAAATAAAATTTCGGCAGCATATAAAAATACTTCAACATCTAAAATATCAGACCCTGTATGCATATGAATACCATTAATATTCATTTTAGTATTTTCTACAATTCTTACTATATGTGGTAATTGATGAATCGAAATTCCAAATTTACTATCAATGTGTCCAACAGAAATATTAGCATTCCCTCCAGCCATCACATGTGGATTTACTCGAATACATACTGGAATGGTTGGGTGTTTAGCACCAAAATGTTCTAAAATGGAAAGATTATCAATATTTATTTGAACACCCATTTTTGCTACATTTTCAATTTCTTCAAAAGAAACACCATTTGGGGTATACATAATTTCGTTAGGTTGAAAACCGGCATGTATTCCAATTAATACTTCTTCAATAGAAACAGTATCTAATCCACAGCCTTCATTTTTTAATAATTTTAATACAGAAACATTTGAAAGTGCTTTTACGGCATAATGAATTTTAAAATTTTCTATCTTATGAAAAGCTTTCGTTAGTCGATGATATTGTGATATAATTTTTTCGGCATCGTACACATATAATGGACATCCAAATTCTTGTGCTACTTCTACTAATTCTGAATTTTGCATTTTAATTTTTTTTCAAAAGTAGTTTAGATAATTTCCAAACTAAAATTATTACACAAATAAAATAATTAAATAACAAAATGTTATAAATATAACAATAACTATACTAAATTATCAAATTTAATTTTAAAAATCAGAATAAAATTAGTCAATTACCAATTACTTTATTATTTTTGTCCCACTTTTAAACAAGATTAACTCATACACAATTATGAACGTACACGAATATCAAGGTAAAGAAATATTAGCAAGCTATGGCGTGCGCATACAACGTGGTCATGTGGCCAATAATGCAGAAGAAGCTGTTGAAAAAGCAAAACAATTAACTGCTGAAACCGGAACTGGTTGGCATGTTATAAAAGCTCAAATTCACGCAGGTGGTCGTGGAAAAGGTGGTGGAGTTAAATTAGCTAAAAATTTAGACCAAGTTAAAGAAATAGCGGGTCAGATAATTGGAATGGATTTGATTACGCCGCAAACACCTCCAACAGGTAAAAGAGTTCATAAAGTTTTAATTGCTGAAGATGTTTATTATCCAGGTGAATCTGAAACAAAAGAATTTTATATGTCTGTTTTATTAAACAGAGGTAAAGGTCGTAATATGATTATGTATTCTACAGAAGGTGGAATGGATATTGAAGAAGTAGCAGAGCATACACCACATTTAATTTTTACAGAAGAAATTGACCCTTCAGTTGGTTTACAAGGATTTCAAGCAAGACAAATTGCTTTTAATTTAGGTTTATCAGGTGAAGCGTTTAAAGAAATGGTGAAATTTGTAGATGCTTTATATAAAGCGTACATTGGTTCAGACGCTACCATGTTTGAAATTAATCCAGTTTTAAAAACATCAGATAATAAAATTATTGCAGTAGATGCTAAAGTTGATTTAGATGATAATGCTTTATTCCGTCATAAAGATTTAGCTGAAATGCGTGATGTTCGTGAAGAAAATCCAATTGAAGTTGAAGCCAAAGAAGTAGGTTTAAATTATGTAGATTTAGATGGAACGGTTGGATGTATGGTAAACGGTGCTGGTTTAGCAATGGCTACTATGGATTTAATTAAATACGCTGGTTTTGAACCTGCAAACTTCTTAGATGTAGGAGGAACTGCAGATGCAAAACGTGTTGAAACCGCTTTCCGTATTATTTTAAAAGACGCGAATGTAAAAGCGATTTTAATTAATATTTTTGGTGGAATTGTACGTTGCGATAGAGTAGCACAAGGAGTAGTTGATGCCTATAAAAACATGGGTGATGCTATTAAAGTGCCAATTATTGTTCGTTTACAAGGTACAAATGCAGAAATTGCTAAAGAATTAATTGACAATTCTGGAATGCCAATTTTATCAGCAGTTCAGTTTCAAGAAGCAGCTGACCAAGTAAAAGCAGCATTATCTTAATAAAATTATTTTTATTTTATATATTTATCCCGACTTAGGTCGGGATTTTTTTTATATTTGAAAAGTAAAGGGGGATTAGCTCATTTGGCTAGAGCGCTACGCTGGCAGCGTAGAGGCGACCGGTTCGAATCCGGTATTCTCCACGATTATTAAAACCCTTCAAAAACGCCTAACCCAAATAAGGCAAAATCATATTTTACTGGGTCATTAGCGTCTAAACGTCTTAAATTAGTGTCTAATTCGTATAACGCTTTTGCATCATTTTGTTTTCGGGTCAATAGAAGTAATTTCCTTGCAACATTACCCGAATGTACATCTAACGGACAAGATAAAGCAGCTGTAGGAATGGTTTTCCAAATTCCTAAATCTACACCATTGGCATCATTTCGTACCATCCAACGTAAAAACATATTAATTCTTTTCGCAGCAGAACCATTTAATGGATCTGAAATGTGTTTTTGAGTTCTAGGTAAATGTGGAATTTCAAAAAAGGTTTTCTTAAATTCGGATATGCTTTTTTGAGTCGAATTATTTTCAATATGTTTGGAAAATACACTTTCTAAATCAGGATTGTTTTTATAAATATGTTGTAACGCTTTTATAAACGTTACAGCATCAGTAGCATTAAAGGTACGATGCACAAAGTTTGATAATTTTTCTAAATGAATTGCTTTATGATTCATTACAAAATCATAAGGAGAATTCCCTATAATTTGCATAAGTTTATGCGAATTTGAAATAATCATTTTTCTATTTCCCCAAGCAATTGTTGCGGCTAAAAAACCAGCAATTTCAATATCTTCTTTTAGAGAATACAAATGAGGAATTTGAACAGGATCAGTATCAATAAAGTTTTTATTGTTGTATAAAAGTACTTTTTCGTCTAGAAAACTTTTTAATTCTTCGGTAGTCATCATTAGCTTTGCAAAACGCCATCAATCATTACCAATTTTCTATCGGCCATATTGGCTAATTCTTCATTATGCGTAACAATAACAAAGGTTTGCCCTAACTCATCACGTAATTTAAAAAACAATTGATGTAAATTTTCAGCAGTAGTATGGTCTAAATTTCCTGACGGTTCGTCAGCAAAAATAACAGCAGGTTTGTTTATTAAAGCTCTGGCTACAGCAACGCGTTGTTGCTCTCCACCAGAAAGTTCGGTTGGTTTGTGATGAATACGATGAGATAAACCCAAATAATCTAGAAGTTTTATGGCTTCTATTTCTACTTCTTTTTTCGATTTATTTGCAATAAAAGCAGGAATACAAACGTTTTCTAATGCCGTAAATTCAGGTAATAATTGATGAAATTGAAAAATAAATCCCAAATTTAAATTTCTAAATTTGGATAAATCCGCATCTTTTAAATTAATAATTGAAGTGCCATTAATTTCTAAAGAACTTGCTTTGTTTTCTTTTTTATCTAAAACATCTAAAGTACCTAAAATTTGAAGTAAGGTAGTTTTTCCAGCTCCTGAAGGACCAACTATAGAAACAATTTCACCTTTATTTATTTGAAGACTTACGTTTTTTAAAACTTGTAAATCGCCATAATATTTATTTATATTGTTAGCTTTTATCATCACTTTAATTTGTACAAAGAAACAAAGAAATTGTGAATATTAAAATCTTTGCTGTACAAATCTAAAAGTAACGTTAAATTGATTCCTCATTAAGTATTATTGTCTAAATTTGATAAAAAAAGATGAACTATATTGTATTAATTAGTACTGTTTTGAGTTTTTTTTCGTGTGGAAATAAAACACAACTAACAGATAAAAAAATGGAGGTTAAAAAAGAAATTATGAATGATAGTGTACAAGTGGCAACTTTTGCCGGAGGCTGCTTTTGGTGTACAGAAGCCGTTTTTTTAGAAGTAAAAGGAGTAGAAAAAATTGTTTCTGGTTTTACAGGCGGTTTTGTAAAAAATCCTGCTTATCGCGAAGTGTGTAACGAAACTACGGGGCACGCAGAAGGCATTCAAATTACATTTAATCCGAAAGAAGTGGCGTATGAAGATTTATTAGAAATATTTTTTGCCACACACGATCCCACTACTTTAAATAAACAAGGCGCCGATGTCGGAACACAATATAGAAGTGCCATTTTTTATCATTCCAACGAGCAAAAAGAAAAAGCAGAGAAATATATTCATTTCATTGAAAAAGAAAAGTTATACGCAAATCCAATTGTAACACAAATAGAAGAAGCGGGTGTTTTTTATTTAGCTGAAGACTATCATCAAAATTATTACAATCAAAACAAAGAGCAAGGCTATTGCCAGTATGTTATCGCACCGAAATTAGATAAATTAAGAAAATATTATAAGAGTAAGCTGAAGTAATAGGGTGAAAGGTTTTGGGTAAAGGGTATTAGTTATTGTTTGAAATAAATTCGTATCTTAGTATTTAATAAAATATCATAAAAATATGAATCAACAACCAAAACCAACGACGATTGCAAATAAAAGCGATAAAAAAACAAAACTGATATTAAGTCTTATTTTTGATGGTATAGGAATGTTATCTTATATTGTTCCTGTATTTGCAGAATCTTTGGATGTTATTTGGGCACCAATTTCGGGATTGCTTTTAGTGATTATGTATAAAGGAAGTGTCGGAAAAATTGCAGGTTTGTTTGGAATTGTGGAAGAATTAATTCCATTAACAGATATCATTCCAACGTTTACAATCACTTGGTTTTATACGTATATAATTAGGAAAGAAGCATAAAAAAATCCCGCAATTAGCGGGATTTTTTAAATTTATATAAATAAAAACTTAATCTTTATAAACCTTTAATGCTTCTTTTAAAATTTGAGCCGATTTAATTAAATCTTCTTTTTTCAAAACATAAGCCATTCTTATTTCATCTAATCCAACACCTGGAGTAGAGTAGAAGCCTGCTGCAGGAGCTACCATAACGGTTTCACCATTAAAATCATATTCTTCTAAAAGCCATTGTGCAAAGTTATCTGCATTTTTTACAGGTAATTTAGCAATACAGTAAAAAGCACCTTTTGGTTTAGCAATAGTAACGCCTTCAATTTTTTCCATTTCTTCCACTAACGTATTTCTTCTGTCAACATATTCAGTAATTACTTCATCAAAATAACTTTGTGGAGTATCTAATGCAGCTTCACTGGCTACTTGTGCATAGGTAGGTGGACTCAAACGTGCTTGTGCGAATTTCATTGCAGTTGCCATAAATTCAGTATTTTTTGAAACGACACAACCAATTCTTGCCCCACACATGCTAAATCTTTTCGAAACGGAATCAATCATAATCGCGTGTTGCTCTAAACCAGGAACGTTTAAAACAGAATAATGTTTTAATCCATCGTAAGTAAATTCTCTGTATACTTCATCTGCAATTAAAAACAAATCGTGTTTTTTTACAATTTCAGCCAATTTGTTAATTTCCTCTTCAGAGTATAAATATCCTGTTGGATTTCCAGGATTACAAATCATTATAGCTTTTGTTTTAGGCGTAATTAATTTTTCAAATGCTTCCATAGGAGGCAATGCGAAACCAGTTTCAATTCCAGAAATAACAGGAACCACTTTTACACCACTTGCTGTTGCAAAACCGTTATAATTAGCATAAAATGGCTCAGGGATAATTACTTCATCACCATTGTCTAAAGTAGAACCTAATGCAAACATAAGTGCTTCAGAGCCACCTGTGGTAATGATAATATCTTTTGTATCTACGGGTAAACCTTGATTTTTATAATAAGTAGAAAGTTTGGTTCTGTAGCTTTCAAACCCAGCACTATGACTGTATTCTAATACTTTTATATCGAAGTTTTTTACAGCTTGTAACGCTACTTCAGGTGTTTTAATATCGGGCTGACCAATGTTTAAATGGTACACTTTTGTCCC
>JBFYPW010000069.1:0-10791 GCA_041303115.1 Flavobacterium sp. | reverse complement strand
TATCTGCTTCTGGTATGGGCGCCATTACACCAACAATTTTACAACTCTGCGGACAAGGTGACCACGTGGTTTCAAGTAGAACCATCTACGGCGGAACGTACGCCTTTTTGAAAAATTTCGCACCGAGATTTGGTGTAAAAACTACTTTTGTTGACATTACTAAATTAGACCTTGTAGAAGCTGCCATTACGCCATCCACTAAAGTTTTATATTGTGAAACCGTGAGTAATCCCTTGTTAGAAGTAGCAGACATTGCTTCTTTAGCTAAGATTGCAAGAAAGCACAACCTTAAATTGGTAGTTGACAATACGTTTTCGCCTTTATCGGTATCGCCAGCAAAATTAGGTGCGGATATTGTAATTCATTCATTAACAAAATACATCAACGGAAGTTCAGATACAGTAGGTGGTGTAACGTGTGCTAGTCAAGAATTTATTAACGATTTAAAAAACGTAAATTCTGGTGCGAGTATGTTGTTAGGCCCTACAATGGATAGTTTGCGTTCGGCATCGGTAATGAAAAACTTAAGAACGCTTCACATCCGAATGAAGCAACACAGTCATAATGCGTTGTATTTGGCACATAAATTTGAAGCAGACGGCATAAAAACCGTTTATCCAGGATTGGCAAGTCATCAAAGTCATACTATATATAAAAATATGATAAACCCAGAATATGGATTTGGAGGTATGATGACCATTGATGTAGGAAGTTTAGAAAAAGCCAATGCCTTGATGGAATTAATGCAAGAAAGAAATTTAGGTTATTTGGCTGTGAGTTTAGGATTTTATAAAACCCTTTTTAGCGCACCAGGCACATCCACTTCTTCTGAAATACCATTAGATGAACAAGCAGAAATGGGTTTAACAGATGGATTAATTCGTTTTTCTATTGGATTGGATAACGATATTGAGAGAACCTATCAAAGTATGTATGCTTGTATGAAAGAGTTACAAATTTTGTAAAAAATATTTTTATTTAAAATACGTCCCGATTACTTCGAGACGTATTTTTTTTGTAACAAATGCTTATCTTAGCCAACTAATTCACAAATTTATTTCTTACAATGAAAAACTATATTTTAAGTTTCCTTTTAGTTGGAAGTATGTCTTTCGCACAAAAACTAACTATTGAAGAAACCGTAACAGGAGCAAGAAAATATGCTCCCACTTCATTAACAGCCGTTCAATGGAGAAAAGATTCAAAATCCGTTACCTATTTAAGTTCAGATTTTACTAATTTGATGGAAAGAAGTGCTACTTCTGGATGGACTGCAAATACTTTAGCTACTAAATCGGAATTTGAAGCCGCTTTGAAAGAAGCGCTGCCAACCGATGAATTTGCTTTACGTACCTTTCCTTTTACTATTGATTGGAAAAGTTACAATACATTTCAAACAGAAATTGCTTCAAAAACAAATCAATATCAAGTAACTTATGATGTAATTACTAAAAAAATTACTTCAAAAATTGGCTTTTCTTTAGAAGGAAGCCAAGCACGTTTTGCTTCCAACTCAAATGTAGCTTGGTTAAAAGATAATAACATCAGAATAACATCAAACAATACAACCATTGAAGTTACAAACGATGAAAATCCAGCTATCGTAAACGGTTCAGATTATGTACATCGTCAAGAATTTGGTATTGATAGAGGAATGTGGTGGAATGCAACAGGAACGCAATTGGCCTATTATAGAAAAGATGAAACTATGGTGGGTAATTATCCGATAATAAACTGGAACGAACGTGAAGCGGTTAACAAAGATCTAAAATACCCAATGGCTGGTATGACCAGTGAGCAGGTTACTTTAATACTATACGATGTGGCTTCAGGGAAAAAAATAACAATTCAAACTGGTGAACCAAAAGACCAATATTTAACGATGGTGTCTTGGGAACCTTCAGGAAAATATATTTTTGTTGGCATCTTAAATCGTGACCAAAATCATTTAAAATTCAATAAATATGATGCCATAACAGGTGCTTTTGTAAAAACATTATTTGAGGAAAAAGCTGCTACATGGGTTGAACCACAACACACTTTGACATTCGTTCCAAACAATCCGAATCAATTCATTTATCAATCAGATTTTAATGGATGCAATCAAATGTATTTGTACACTACCGATGGAAAATTACTTAAAAACTTAGGTTTTAAAGATGTAGTTGTAACCAATTTATTAGGTTTCGATGCTACAAATTTGAAAATAAATTACATCGGAACGGCAAATAATGGATTAGACAGACAACTTTATCAAGTTGACATTAAATCAGGAAAAACAATTCAGTTAACCACAATTACTGGAACACATAATGCTTCTGTTTCTTCTGACGGTATGTTGGTTTTAGATCAATATAGTAATGCTACTACGCCAAATGAAATTTCGATTTTAAACATCAAAACAAAAATGGCGGTTACCACTTTAGTGAAAGCCGAGAATCCGTTTACAGGAAAAATTGATTTGCCAAGAATTGAGATGGTTTCACTAACAGCTGCAGATGGAACAACACCATTAAACGGAAGATTAATTTATCCAGCCAATTTTGATGCTACGAAAAAATACCCGGTAATGGTGTATGTGTATGGTGGTTCGCACGCACAATTGGTAACTAACAAATGGTTAGGAGGCGCTGGTTATTTTGATATGTATATGGCACAACAAGGGTATGTAGTGTTTACGCTAGACAATAGAGGAAGTGATGCACGTGGAAAAAAATTCTGTGAAGTAACACACCGAAATTTAGGCGTAAACGAAGTGGCAGACCAAATGAAAGGTGTGGATTTCTTAAAATCAAAATCATTTGTAGATACTAATAAAATTGGAGTTTTCGGATGGAGTTTTGGAGGTTTTATGACGACTTCACTACTGACTTCGCAACCTGACACTTTTAAAGTAGGTGTGGCTGGCGGACCCGTAATTGATTGGAAATACTATGAAATTATGTATGGAGAACGTTATATGGATACGCCACAAGACAATCCAGAAGGCTATGCAAAAACATCATTATTAGATAAAGTTAAGAATTTAAAAGGACGTCTTTTGTTAATTCATGGTGCACAAGATCCAGTTGTTGTACAACAACACAGCATGAATTTCATTGAAGCATCTATAAAAGCAGGAAAACAAGTGGATTATTTTTTATACCCAAATCATGAACATAATGTGAGTGGTAGAGATAGAATTCATATGTATGCCAAAATTGCGGATTACTTTGATTTGCATTTGAAGAAATAAAATGTGTCGATTAGCAAATTAGTCAATAAAATTAAAATCTGTCCCGAAGTTATCGAGACGGATTTTTTTTGTAAGTTTGAATACAATATATATAACATAAATTATGATGAAATCTATTTATTTGTTAAGTTTTCTTTTTGCATTTTCTGGATTTTCTCAAAACTCGGAAACTACAATTTATGAAATAATTGATAAAATTTCGAAAGCAAGAATTGAAAAAGACGTTGTAAAATTGGCCAATTTTGGCACAAGAAACACTTTTAGTGACACGGTTTCTAATACTAGAGGAATTGGCGCTGCAAGACGATGGATAAAATCTGAATTTGATCTGATTTCTAAAGACTGTAAAAACTGCTTGGACGTTTTCTATCAAAAAGATTTTGTTACTACTAATGATGGGGAGCGCGTGCCCAAAGACACTTGGATAGTAAACGTGGCGGCGGTACAAAAAGGAACCAAATATCCAAATAGGTATATTATAATGACAGGCGACATTGATAGTAGAAATTCTGATACTATGGATTTTACTACAGATGCACCTGGAGCAAATGACAATGCTTCTGGAATGGCAGGAACGATAGAGGCGGCTAGAGTTTTATCACAATATAAATTTGAAAATAGCATTGTTTATTTAGGCCTTTCAGGAGAAGAACAAGGCTTGTTTGGAGGAAAAGGATTTGCAGAATATGCCAAGAAAAACAATTGGGAAATTATTGGTGTGCTAAATAACGATATGATTGGTAATATTGAAGGAATAGATGGCGTAATTGACAATAGAACGTTTCGAATTTTCTCTGAACCTACTTCTACTACAGATACTGAAAAAGAAGTGAACAACCGAAGATTTTATGGCGGTGAAGTAGATGGCATATCGCGTCAATTAGCCCGATACATTCACAAACAAACGCTTACTTATCTTCCAGAAATGAATCCTATGCTGATTTATCGTTTAGATAGATTCGGACGTGGCGGCCATCACAGACCTTTCAATGATTTAGGATTTGCTGGTGTACGAATTATGGAAGCGCACGAAAATTACAACAGACAACACCAAAATTTAAGAACGGAAAACGGGATTAAATATGGTGATGTTATAGAAGGTGTTAATTTTGAATATGTAAAAAAACTAACTGCTGTAAATTCAGTGGCATTAGCAACATTAGCCAGCGCTCCTCCTGCACCTAAAAATGTGCTTATTGGCGGAGCTGTTGAAGCCAGTGTAAAATTGAAATGGGATAAAATTGAAAATGACGATCAAATCTTGGGATATAAAATATATTGGAGATTAACTACCGATTTTCAATGGAACCATTCCAGATTTGTTGGAAATACTGACACGTATACGTTACAGAACTTTGTAATTGACAATCATTATTTTGGTGTGGCAACTGTTTATAAAAACGGGTTTGAAAGCATGGTGGTTTTTCCTAAAGATATTATTAGAACTTCTTTTAAAAGAAAGTAATTTGTCCATAAAATTAAAATCCGTCCAGAAGTATTCGAGACGGATTTTGTATTTATGTTATGACGTTTAAGACAATCTACTAATAAACTTCGAATAGGGATCTTTAAACTGAAAGCCATCTTCGGTTCTTTCCTTTGATAGTTTTTTGTATTCCACTAAGGCCCAAAGGATAAATTCTTTAAGGAAATATTGATCTAAAACAGGTATTTCTGGCTGGTATTTTTGAATTAATTTTTCTAATGGTTGCACCTCATCTAGGATATTTTTATACACTTCATCGGAGCAATCATCCGTTAATTCAAAACCGGATTCATTGAAAAACCATTCTGTAATTTCGGAGTATGGCGTGGTTACATCTTGTTTCTCTAACTTTTCAATTTTAGGAAAATAACCTGGGAAAAAAGTATGAATCGCATTAGCAATTAAATATTGTGCTACTACTCCAGCGCCTTCTTGTTCGCCTTCGTAAACCAATTCTACTTTTCCAGTTATGGCAGGGATAATTCCTAAAAAGTCCGACAAACGAACCGTTGTTTTTTCTTCCCCATTTAGTAAGGCTCTGCGTTCGGCCGTACTAATCAAATTCTCATAAGCGGTAATACTCATACGAGCGGAAACCCCACTTTTCGCATCTATATATTCGGACTCTCTAGCTTCAAAACCTACTTGCTCTAACAGATCTTTTGCTAAATTAGGCACATGCACTAAAGACGTTTGATTTTCGTCTAATTTAGCTTCTTGCGTGGTAATAATTTTAGCAATTTCTATAGTTTCTGGATAATGTGTTAAAATTTGAGAACCAATTCTGTCTTTTAAAGGCGTTACTATACTTCCACGATTGGTATAATCTTCTGGATTTGCGGTAAAAATAAATTGTAAATCTAAAGGCATTCTTAATTTAAACCCACGGATTTGAATGTCGCCTTCTTGTAAAATATTGAATAACGCTACTTGAATACGCGCTTGTAAATCAGGTAATTCGTTAATAACAAAAATACATCTATTCGCACGAGGAATCATTCCAAAATGAATTACACGTTCGTCTGCATAGGATAATTTTAAATTGGCCGCTTTTATTGGATCCACATCACCAATTAAATCCGCCACAGTTACATCAGGAGTCGCTAATTTTTCGAAAAAGCGTTCGCTTCTGTGTAACCAAGAAATAGGGGTATCGTTTCCTTTTTCAGCAATTACATCTATTGCAAAACGAGAAATTGGGTGTAACGGATCGTCATTAATTTCAGAACCGGTAACAAAAGGAATGTATTCGTCTAAAAGTTCAACCATTTTTCGAGCCAAACGAGTTTTTGCTTGTCCGCGTAATCCCAATAAATTAATATTATGACGTGATAAAATAGCTCGCTCCAATTCTGGAATTACAGAATTTTCAAAACCATGAACTCCGGTAAATGTTGGTTGTTTGGCTATTAGTTTATTTCTTAAATTGGTACGCAACTCCTCTTTTATATTTTTAGATTGATATCCTGATTGTATCAATTCCCCTAATGTTTTTATGTGTATCATAGTAGTACTTTTTACCGCTAATTAGCAGATGGTGTTTTATGTAAGTTTTTTAATTTGATATTACTTATTTCAGTTTCTTTTTTCTGTTGGCTTCATAATCTTGAAAAATCATTTCTCCTAAACCACTTAAACCAGTGTAGAACGCTTTTCCTTGATTGGCTTCAGTGAATTTATCTACAAATTTTTGCAAATAGGGATCGTTGGCAATCATAAAAGTAGTAATTGGAATATGTAATTTTCTAGCTTGAGCGGCTTGTGTGTAGCATTTTTCAACAATATACTCATCTAAACCATTACTATTCATGTAATACGAGCCATCTTTTTCTCGAACACAGCTTGGTTTTCCATCTGTAATCATAAATATTTGTTTGTTGGTATTGCGTTTTCTTCGCAGCATATCCATTGCTAATTGCAAACCTGCAACGGTGTTGGTGTGATAGGGTCCTACTTTTAAAAAAGGTAATTCTTTTATAGAAATAGGCCAAGCATCGTTACCAAAAACTAAAATATCAATGGTGTCTTTCGGATAACGAGTAGTGATAAGTTCCGCTAGTGCCATCGCTACTTTTTTGGCAGGAGTAATTCGGTCTTCGCCATACAAAATCATACTGTGCGAAATGTCTATCATTAAAACGGTACTCATTTGCGATTTATAGTGCGTATCTTCAATTACCAAATCATTTTCAGTAAGTTGAAAGTTGCCTATTCCATTATTAATTTGTGCATTTTTTAGACTTTCCGTTAATGAAATTCTATCTAAAGCATCCCCAAAATTATAACTTCTAAGTTCGCCCGTAAGTTCATCGCCACCGCCAAGTTGTTTCGATTTGTGATTGCCGCTACCCGATTTATTTAAATTTCCAAATATTTGATCTAAAGCGGCTTGACGAATAAGACGTTCCGTCTTTGAAGTAATAGTAACCTCGCCTGTTCCATCGCCTGTTATTTCTTCACGGATGAATCCTTTTTTCTTTAAATCTTCAATAAAATCTTCTATAGAATAGTCTGGAGTTGTCAATTTATATTCGGCATCAAGTTCACGAAGCCAATCTATAGCTTCGTCAAAATCGCCAGATGTATGAACAATTAACTCTTTAAAAACACCAAAAAGTATTTCAAACGGTGTCTTAAATGGCTTTTCATACGATTTAAAATAAAACCCTTTTTTCATGTTATAAAAGTACAAGGTTCCTTTTTTATGACAAGAAAACGAATGCTAATTTTTAGTTAAAACTAATAAAACTTTCCATCCACATAATACCATTTATTTTGAAAAAAGATAAATGTTGATTTTTCGTGATGAATTTGAGGTGTTTTGTTTTCATCTAAGAAGTAAGCTTTAAATTCTACTGTATTTTCAGTACTGTTTAGAATTTCTAATTTTTGCCAAGTATTTTGTTGTGCCCAAGCTAAAATATCTGATTTATTCGTATATTTTTTTTGAGATACGTGTGTGGTATTGTATAGATATTCGGCATTATGAAGACAAAATGCTGAAAATCTGGAACGCATTAACTTTTCAGCAGTGGGTACAATTAAGTGTTCCTGAATATAAGGCAAACAACATTCTTGGATGTTAATTTGGCTGCCACAAGGGCAAAGTTTAGGGTCTTCCATTTTGGATTTTAAGTACTAAATGTTTCAGTAAAACCTGATATTTACTTAATTCAATTAAATGGTCATCTGACACCACTTCATCTATTAAATTCTCCACTTCATCACTCACTTCAAGCAATAAAAGTTGGGCGGTATCCCAATCTTTATTCGCTAACAAATCAATAATTGTTTGAACTTTTGGCTTTAAATTAACTAGTTGTTGAGAATGCATTATTGGTTTTTAAGCGATTGCTTGTATTGTTCTAATATAGATGCTTTTTTAGCTGCAGACGTTTGTTTTGTTTTTTGTATTTTCTTTAAATGATTGTCCAATTGCTTTTTGTGCTTGTCTTTATTTATGGCGTTATTTCTTCCCATGTTGCAAAATTTTCTTCAAATTTACGAAACTTTCATTGGTATTGCTCAATTCGCATAGCATTTTCCTCTTTATTTCTTCGAAATCATCAAAAATTAAGTATTTTGCCCAAGATGATTCTTGCAATACGATTTTGATTTCTTTAATCCTTTTCGCTGTATCCGATGCGTTTCTAAGTAATTGATTAGCATAATCTGGATGATTTTTATGATTAAAATGGACGTCGTTTTTTTCTTCATTTATTTCAATAAAAAACAATTTTTCAGTTTCATTATTTGGATAAAAATCAGTCCATCTAGCAAATCCAACAATTTCTATTTGATTTTTATAGTCCGAATTAGTTATCAATCGCCAACGGCAATTGGCGGCTCTTCCCCAATGATTGGATTTTCTATAAACACCTATTTCTGTAAAATAATAAGCACTTCCAGAAGCACTTTTATAACCCAATTTCAAATCTGCCACAGCAGTATCTTCTACTTGTCGAAACAAGCAAAACGTATGTTTGTGAAAATTAGTACGATTGTACATTAAAATTCTCCTAATTTTAGTTCCCAGACTGTTTTTTTGTTAGAACCAAACGACTTTTGAACTGGAAAAAAGTATACTTTTTGAGTAAAATTATACGTTTTAGTTACTGATTTGCTTGTAACTAACAATTGATATTTAATATTGAAACTATTTTCGTTTACAGCAATGTTTTGAATGTCATTAACACTAACAACTAACTTATTCTCTTTACAAAATTGCAAGGCTTGCACAAGTGTTATTTTCTGATTTGAACCTGTAATAAAATCTTCTACTAAAACGTTATCTGACAAAAATAGTTGCGTAATAGTTGTGTCTAATTCCTTATGTAAATCGATAGCGTCCGATTGACTATACATCGCTAAATAAGTATAAAAATCTGTTATTAGCTGCTCGCTTTGATTCGCGTAAGCTAAAATGACTTTAGCATTAAAATTAACAGCAATTGAATTGGAATTCATTGTTTTTTTGGAAACCTCTTGTGTTAAAGATACCGTCTCTTTCTGAGATTGATTTCTATCAGAACTTTGTCCAAATAAAAATATTGGTAAAATTAATAAACTATAGTAAATAATTTGTTTCATTTTATTCTGTTATTAATCTTAAAAAAGATATTTTATTGTCATTTTCTTGTTTCAACTCTACAATTTTTAATTTTTTCAATGATGCGGTAGGTAAAATTACTTTTTGAGAAAATTCTTGTTTATTAAAATATTCCGCTCCTAAATTATTTTGTAACATCACCATTACTTCTAAATTGTCAGATAAAATTTTATTTAGTTGTTCTTTTCTGGTTTGCCAATCTTTAATGTCGCTTTTCATAAAAGCTTTTAGCATCATGGCGTAATCGTTTGGGTTTAGTTCTACTTTAGCTATTGGTTCATTCGGCAAAATAGTAATTTCTTTTGGCTTGTAAAATGGACTTTTTAGGACTACTTTAGTAGCTTTATCTATATTAAAAGTTGAAGAATTTATGTCAATTTGTTTTTCAACTGTATCCTCAACAACATAAGCTTTTACTTCTTCTTTTTCAATAGAATCTTTTGTGAAGCTATTTTGAAATTCTAATTTTTGTTCCTCTTTTGATAAGAATTTCCAGATAAAGAAACCAGCAATTAAAACACCAAAAAACAATACCCAAATTCCAATTTTATTGCTAAATCCTAATTTAAAATTATTATTATTTTCTTTGATATTACCATTAAACACAAATTCATCCCAACCCGATTTTCCAACATACACACTTAAAATATCTAACATATCCTTTCGTGGTAGTTTTTGGTTTGTTTCAGGTTTCAAATGAGTATATATCCACTTTTCGCTAATCGATTGTTTTGTTATTAATTGAATATCGTCAATGAGGTTCAAAATATCTTGAGCACTAAAACTTTTCCAACTTCCATTAAAATAGGGATAGCTATTTTGGTATTGCTCCAAAACGCTTTTTTTAAGTTGATAAAAAAATTCTAAATCTGTCATAAATTGCTTTTCAAAAGTAGTATTTCATTATTTTTTTACTACTGTAAAACTGCTGTAAATGTACTGAAAATACTTTACATTACTAAAACAGTGGTTTTGCTAAAAAAAAAATTTGGTGTTGTTATACGTTTGCCTTGTTAAACTTTAAATAAAAATAACATGAAAAATTCAAACAACGCATTCGTAACAATTTTATTAGTAGCAAGCGCTACTTTATCTGCTCAACATTCTGGAAATGTAAATCAGGATGATTTATCAAAAAAAGAAATGAGTGGCAACTTTAATTACCAAAATCCAAACGCGTATCACAATCGAGATGTGCCTACAATTCAAACATCGTATAGTAACGATAACGAAATGGTTATTACCATAAAAGGTATTTACAACGAAAAAGCAAGTAGTCAGAAAGCTGTTTTTAGTGTGTTACAAGTTGGCAAAACTGCTGAAGAAGTTACCGGTTTAATGGATGAAAGATTGGAGTCTGTAATGCAGCAATTAAAAACATTTAATGCCGAAATTGAAGTCATTACAGATATGATTTCCTTTGTACCGATGTATGATTATGAAGTAACTAAAAAACTTTTT
>JBFYPW010000068.1:0-11034 GCA_041303115.1 Flavobacterium sp. | reverse complement strand
CATACAATAGTTTTATCTTTCATAGCTTCAAAATGACGACCTAATACAATATCTTTATTACCAGTTGTAGTAATAACAATATCTGCATTAGAAACCACAGAATCTAATTTTTTAACTTCAAAACCATCCATTGCAGCTTGTAAAGCACAAATTGGGTCAATTTCAGTAACCGTTACAATAGAACCCGCGCCACGGAAAGAGGCCGCTGTTCCTTTACCTACATCTCCGTATCCACAAACCACTACTCTTTTTCCTGCTAACATAACATCTGTTGCTCTACGAACCGCATCAACTGCAGATTCTTTACAACCATATTTGTTATCAAATTTAGATTTAGTTACCGAATCGTTTACGTTGATAGCTGGCATATATAAAGTACCTGCTTTCATTCTTTCGTATAAACGGTGAACACCTGTTGTTGTTTCTTCAGATAAACCTTTAATTCCTTTAACTAATTCAGTGTATTTATCAAACACTAAATTTGTTAAATCTCCACCATCATCTAAAATCATATTTAAAGGTGCACGCTCTTCACCAAAGAATAACGTTTGTTCAATACACCAATCAAATTCCTCTTCATTCATACCTTTCCAAGCATAAACTGGAATTCCAGCAGCAGCAATTGCAGCAGCAGCATGATCTTGAGTAGAAAAAATATTACAAGAAGACCAAGTTACATCTGCTCCTAAAGCCACTAAGGTTTCAATTAAAACAGCTGTTTGAATCGTCATATGTAGACATCCTGCAATACGTGCTCCTTTTAAAGGTTGACTTGTGCCAAACTCTTCTCTAAGCGCCATTAAACCTGGCATTTCAGCTTCTGCTAATAAAATTTCTTTTCTTCCCCATGCTGCTAAAGAAATATCTTTAACTTTGTATGGTACGTAAGGAATTGTTTTTGTACTCATTATATTTGTATATTTATTTTTTATTTACGAGTGCAAAGGTACAATATTAGTTTCAAATTAGAAATTAATTTTAACTATTTAAGTTTTGTTGAAACCTTTAAACAACTGAATCACAATAAAATAAAAACCAATAAATTAAAACAAAGCATGCCTTTTCATAAAGAAATCATCATAAACGAACACACTGTTGCCTATTTTTGGAAAATTACCGAAGATATTTTATGGTTCAATGAAAAGTCAGTGCTAAATGAGAATTCAAAATTAAGACTACAAAGTATGCAGTCTGTGGCGCATCAAAAAGGTTTTTTGGCAGTTAGAATGCTACTTCAACATATTGATTTAAACGATTTTGATTTGTATTATGATGAATTTGGGAAACCGCACCTGAAAGTCGAAAGTCAAATGTCAAATGTGAAATTTCTAGAACTTAATACTATAAATTCTGAACAAAAACACATTTCAATTTCCCACTCGCACGAATTTTCTTGTATTTGTATTAGCAACAAACCAGTAGGAATTGATATTGAATTGTGTAAAGAAAAAACATTAAAAATTTCGTCAAGATATATGGATATTTCTCATATTGAAAACTTATCCATACCAGATAAAATCAAAAAAGCAACTGTAATATGGGGCATTAAAGAAAGTATTTTTAAATTAAAAAATGAAAAAGGCATCAGTTTTCCAAAGCATATTTTCGAAGGACCTTTTAAATTAGAAGACAAAGAAGGTACCGCTCAATTAATTTTTAATAACAAAACAGAAGATTTTCAATTTCAGTTTGAAATAATTGAAGAGTATGCTTTTGTTTGTGCTACAACTAAATAAATATGTTTGAAACCATCATCCATCAATATAAAAGTATTCCTAATTGCCAAATTGGAATTGAAATTATCATTTTTATTTTTGGTGTTTTAAGTGTGTATTTTGCTAAAAAAGAAAATATTTTAGTGTATCCAACTGGAATTATTTGCACCATATTATCCGTATATATTATGTATAATGCTAAATATTATGCCGATATGAGCATTAATATCTACTACTCCATAATGAGTGTTTACGGATGGTTTCAGTGGAAAAAAATCACAAACGGCGAAGTGCTTTCTATATCTAGAACTAGTGAGAGAGAAAAAATTATTGGTTTAGGATTGTTTCTTATTACCGGATTAATTTGTGTGCTTATTTATACTTTTTTTGATTATAAATTACAATTAAACAATTATTTAGATGTTTTTACCACTTCTCTATTCTTTACAGCAATGTGGTATATGGCTCGTAAAAAAATTGAAAATTGGACACTTTGGATTGTTGGCAATACATTTGCTGTTTATATATTTTTTGACAGACAACTATATATTATAGCTATACAATACATAATTTTTACTATTTTAGCAATCTCAGCGTATATAGAATGGAAAAAATATTTAGCGAAATAGATGTACAACAAATAGTAAAAAGAGGAAATTCTTTAGAAAAAATTATGCAGCAATTGCATTATTTTAAAAATGGAATTCCTACAATTAATCTAATAAAAATCGCATCTATAAACGATGGAATTTTTCAATATTCGGAAAAAGAAATTTCTGAATATTGTCACTTTTTTGACACACACAAAGACAATTATTCTATTGAAAAATTTGTTCCAGCAAGTGGTGCTGCATCAAGAATGTTTAAATCGTTAAATGAATTTTTAACAAAATTTAATCCTGAAAAAGACACCATAAATTCGTATGTAAACCTCAATAAAGATAAAGATTTATCATTATTTATTGTAGGATTAAGAAGCTTCCCTTTTTATAACGAATTGAAAGAAAAAACTAAAACAATTTACACAGATTATCCGAATTACAATACAGATCAAAAAGTATATGCAATCGTAAAAACGTTGTTAACTGAAAAGGGTTTGAATTTTGCTAATAAACCAAAAGGGATTTTACCATTTCATATTAAAGATAATAAAATAATAACACCAATTGACGAACATGCTTCAGAAACCGAATTTTATAAAAAGCAAAATCAAAAAGCAAAAATTCATTTTACGATTTCTAAAGAATTTCAATCCGATTTTTTAAATATTACAAATAAATATACTGATTTAGAAATCACGTTTTCGTATCAAAGCGAAACATCAGATACTATTGCTGTTACTGATAACAACACGCCTTTTAGAACCCCTGAAAACGAATTGTTTTTTAGACCTGGTGGTCACGGAGCATTAATTGAAAATTTAAATCAATTGCAATCAGATATTGTTTTTATTAAAAATATCGATAACGTTTCTCAAAATAATCGAGAAATTATTTTAACTTATAAAAAATTATTAGGCGGTATTCTTTTATTTACAAAACAAGAAGTAGATGTGGCATTAAAAAAGTTTCAAAAAAACGAAATCAACGAAAATACTATTAAAGAAATTATTCATTTCGTTGAAACAAAAATGTCAATTCTTTTGCCTCAGGAGTTTAAAATGTATCAATTTGACTATCAAAAAGAGTATTTAATTAAAATTTTAAACCGACCTATACGTGTTTGTGGAATGGTAAAAAATGAAGGCGAACCTGGCGGCGGACCATTTTGGGTTCAGGATGAAAAAGGAAGACCGAGTTTGCAAATTGTAGAATTATCACAAGTTGATTTAAATAACGAAAATCAACACGCTATCTTTAAAAATTCTACACATTTTAATCCGGTGGATATTGTTTGTAGCATCAAAGATGTTGAAGGTAATAAATTTGACTTAAATCAATTTATTGATCCTAAAACCGCATTCATTACAGAGAAAACGAAAAACGAAAAAAAAATAAAAGCATTTGAATTACCTGGTTTATGGAATGGTGCTATGGCAGAATGGAGTACTATTTTTGTAGAAGTTCCAATAGAAACGTTTAATCCAGTTAAAAAAGTAACTGATTTATTAAAACCCGCACATCAACCAAATAATTTAGACATCAATTCTGGTTTATAATGAATGAAGTGATTATTACAACTGAATTAAATTTTAAAGCGGTAAGAAGTAGCGGTGCTGGTGGACAAAATGTAAATAAAGTATCTTCTAAAATAGTATTAATCTTTGATGTGGCTACCTCTCAAGGTTTAAATGAGAACGAAAAATTATTACTTTATACCAAACTAAAAACAAAAATATCACAAGAAAATTTACTGATTCTAACTTGCGATGAAGATAGAAGTCAATTCAAAAATAAAAAAATCATCATCAAACGTTTTTATGAAATTATAGAAAACGCTTTAGCACTTCCAAAAGTTAGAAAAGCAACTAAAATTTCAAAAGGTGCCAATGAAAAACGCATTCAAGAAAAGAAAAAAGCGGGAGAAATTAAAGCCAGGAGAAAAAAATTAGATTTCTAATTGAGCAAAGTAAACACATTCAAACAATACAGATTTTTAAAATTCTTATTGATTTTTAAAATTGTATTACTATCTTTGTAACATCTCAAAGGGGTGCTTGTTTTTCAGGCTGAGATTATACCCATAGAACCTGGGCGGGTAATGCTGCCAAGGAAAACCGAGAACTACAAATGTTTCTGAGTTAGCTTCAGAATCGAAATTCTCAAAATCATTTTATTAATTATTTTTAACCAAGAGTAATTACCCCTTTTATTCGTATGAATTTACGAAGTATGAATGTATTTTTAAAAAAGCAAAAGGCAAAAGGCAAAAGGCAAAAGATTTATAAATTAAGTCTGTTTTCTATTCTCTTTTCACTATGTTCTTTCAGTCAAGAGCAACCCAAAGATTCTGTAAAATCAATTGAAGAAGTCTTAATTTCTGGAGTTAGAGCAAAAGACAAAAACCCAATCACTTTTACAAATGTTTCTAAAACACAAATTGCACCAAGAAATTTAGGGCAAGACATTCCAATTTTATTAAACTATTTACCTTCAGTTGTAACAACAACAGATGCCGGAGCAGGAATTGGATATACCTATATGCGTGTTCGTGGATCCGATGGTTCAAGAATTAACGTAACTTTAAACGGTGTGCCTTTTAATGATAGTGAAAGTCAAGGTACCTTCTTTGTTAACTTACCTGATTTTGCATCTTCTTTAGAAAGCATTCAATTACAACGAGGTGTTGGAACCTCAACAAGTGGTGCTGGTGCTTTTGGTGCGAGTTTAAATTTACAAACCAAAGCTGCACAACAAAACAGTTATGCTGAAATAGCTAATTCCATTGGAAGTTTCGGAACCCGCAAACACACATTAGCGTTTGGAACAGGATTACATAATAATTTCGAAATGAACGCTCGAATTTCTAAAATAAAATCGGATGGTTTTATTGATAGGGCTTCATCTGATTTATTTGGATATTATTTTGATGCAAATTATATTACAAAAAATACAATTATTAAAGCAATTGCTTTTGGCGGAAAAGAAAAAACGTATCAGGCTTGGAATGGTTTGGAAGATGAAGAAAAACTAAAAAATGATAGAACATATAATTCGGCTGGTCAGTATACAGATGAATTTGGAAATACTCAATTTTACGATGATGAAACCGATAATTATTGGCAAAATCATTTTCAATTGCACTGGAATGAAAAACTAACTTCAAAATGGCAATCAAATCTTGCGTTGCATTATACTTTAGGAAAAGGCTATTTTGAACAATATAGAGAAGACGAATTGTTTTCAGATTATGTATTGCCCGACTTTAATGGCAATACAAGTACTGATTTAGTTAGAAAACGTTGGTTAGACAATGTTTTTTTTGGAACAACTTTTTCTTTAAATTATAAAACTGAAAAAACAGATGTTATAATCGGTGGAGCGGCAAATAAATATCAAGGAAAACATTTTGGTGAAGTAGTTTGGACACAATATTATGTGCCAAATTCCAACAAATATTATGACAATTTTGGAAATAAAAACGATGTGAATTTCTACTCAAAAGCATCGCAACAATTAGGAAAATTTAATGTTTTTGCTGATTTACAATATCGTATGGTTTTCTATCAAGCGAATAGTATAAAATTTAATGACGTGAATGATACGTTCCGTTTCTTCAATCCAAAAGCTGGAATTACGTATACATTAAATCAGGCAAGTTCTATTTATGGTTATTTCGGAATTGCAAATAAAGAACCTCGTAGAGATGATTATGAAAGTGGAAGCATCAAACCTGAACGTTTACAAGATTATGAATTGGGATATAAATTTAAAAATAAAAAAACCAGTTTGAATATTAATGCCTTTTATATGAGATATAAAAATCAATTGGTAGCCACTGGTGCTTTAAATGATGTGGGTAGTCCTGTTTTTGAAAATAGCGGGAAAAGTTATCGAGCAGGTATAGAAATTGATGGGGCTATTAAAATAATACCAAAAGTAATGTTACAACCAAATCTAACATTAAGTACCAATAAAAATGAAGATTTTTATTTTGAACGAGATGGTGTTTTAACCAATTTAGGAAATACAAATATTGCTTATTCACCAAATATGGTAATAGGAAACGCACTAACATATTCCCCAATTAACACGTTACAAATTTCGTTATTAACTAAATATGTTGGGAAACAATATATGGGAAACATTGATGCTGAAAAATCAATTTTACCCGATTATTCCACATCAGATTTAAACATAAACTACGAATGGAAAATCAACAAAGGCATAAAATCGATTGTGTTTTCAGGTTTGATTAATAATATTTTCGATAGAACGTATGAATCGAACGGCTATTTTTACACGTATAATGATAATTGGAGCGGACCGGGAATTTCAACAATTGAAGGAGTAGGATTTTATCCGCAAGCTGGAATCAATTTCTTAGCAGGAATAAATTTGAAGTTTTAATAAAAATAACCCCGACGTTTGTCAGCCTGAAAGGGTCTCTTACTAAACATTACATTGCTGAAAAAATGCCAAGAGATGCTTTCAGCAAGACAAACGAAGGGGTAATTTATTTTCCTTCAATCCAAGCTGTAATACTTCTGTCGTCTGGTTGGGTTTTTGGTGAAATGACTTTTTCTAATTCGCCATTTTCGTTAAGAAGAAATTTTTGAAAATTCCATTTTACAGACGTGTCTTTTACCCCATTTTTCGATTTCTTAGTTAAAAACTCATAAATGGGATGGATATTTTTTCCTTTTACAGATATTTTTTCCATCATAGGAAACGTTACACCATAATTTACAGTGCAAAAACTTTCAATCTCAGAGGCACTTCCTGGTTCTTGCCATAAAAAATTATTGGAGGGAAAACCAATAATTTCAAAGTTTTGATTTTTATAATTTTCGTAAATCTTCTGTAATTTTTCGTATTGAGGTGTCAAGCCGCATTTTGAAGCGGTATTCACTACCATTATTTTTTTACCTTTTAGAGTTGAAAAATCGAACTGATTTCCTTTTAAATCGTTCACTATAAATGAATGAATTGAACCTTTAGGATAGGTTATTGTATCTTTTTTTAAAAAAGAAAATATGGATTGTAACATTAATTATAGACTTTTATGGTTGTTGCATCTATCATTTGTACACGATACGCTTTCATTGGATACTGCTTTCCAGCAGCCAATCCTGTAAATAAACTATATTCGGCATCGTCACATGGACATTTTGCATTAATCCCATTAATTGTCATAGTAGAGCAATCGGTTAAAGGCTGATTTGGGCAAGCGGCATCATAAGCCAAAAAATTACCACTTCCTGCATTAAAAACAATCAAACCTCGAATTCCTGCACCTGCCGAATTTACATAAACCGCATTAGACGGAAATGCTAAACTTGAATATTGTGGAAAACTCATATTTAGTATCACTTCAAAGGAATAATTAGGCAAATACGGATTGTTATTATCGGTCTGTATATCTCTATCACAAGAAAAAAAGACTAAAAACAAAATAAGAAAGTAAAAAATTCGTTTCATTTTTTATATTTATTTGATTTATCAAAATTAATTTATTTATATTTGACAAACTAATATAGTAAACGAAAAATAGTTAAATAAATTATATCTTTGCAAAAAGGGAATCCCATAGTTGTGGGATTTTTTCTATTTTATAAATTAATGAAGTTATGAGCACAGTATCTTATTACACAGCAGAAGGATTAAAACATTTAAAAGACGAGTTAGATCAACTTAAATCTATAGAGCGCCCTAAAGCGTCACAAGCTATTGCAGAAGCAAGAGACAAAGGAGATTTGTCTGAAAACGCAGAATATGACGCAGCTAAAGAAGCGCAAGGTTTATTAGAAATGCGTATTTCTAAAATGGAAGAATTAGTATCAAACGCAAGAATTATTGATGAATCTACATTAGATGTATCAAAAGCATTGGTATTATCTAATGTGAAAATCAAAAATCAATCTAACGGAATGGAACTGCAATACAAATTAGTTGCAGAAAGTGAAGCGGATTTAAAAACGGGTAAAATATCAGTAACTTCTCCTATTGGAAAAGGATTATTAGGTAAAAAAGTAGGTGAAATTGCAGAAATTATTGTACCAAATGGCGTATTAAAATTTGAAATTTTAGAAATTTCACGTGACTAATTTCTGAAATTCCAAAGTTAGAAATTCCAAAATCCAAAAAAATGAGTTCTATTTTTACCAAAATAATTAACGGCGAAATGCGTTGTTATAAAATTACAGAAAACGAAGATTTTATTGCTTTTTTAGACGTAAATCCGAATGCGAAAGGCCATACGTTATGTGTTCCGAAGCAAGAAATAAATAAAATTTTCGATATGCCTGAAGATTTATATTTAAAACTAATGTCATTTTCAAGAAAAGTAGCTATTGCTTTGGAAAAAACAGTGCCTTGTAAACGAATTGGAATGGCAGTTGTAGGTTTAGAAGTGCCGCACACGCACGTTCACTTAATTCCGCTTCAAGATATGGACGATATGCGTTTTCAAAGAAAAACAGCATTGACTCCCGAAGAATTTTCAAAATTAGCGCAAGATATTGCTAAAAATTTATAAAAATTATTTCCACAAATTCTAAATGAGTTTGTGGATTTTTTTTAACTTTCTTTCTTAAAAATCATTTGCATAGTGGTGCCTTTACCAATTTCAGATTGCACTACTCTAATTTTTCCTTTGTGATATTCTTGTACAATACGTTTGGTTAGCGACAAGCCTAAGCCCCACCCTCTTTTTTTAGACGTATAACCGGGTTCAAAAATAGTTTTAAATTTATTCTTCGCAATACCGCTTCCGGTATCTGTAACCGTTATAAAAACGTTAGTATCTCCTTCTACTATTTCAATAGATAAGTTGCCTTTTCCTTTCATCGCATCAATGGCATTTTTTACTAAATTTTCAATTGTCCAGCTATGTAACGTAGGGTTTAATGAGACAAAAAGCTGCTTTTCAGGTGCTCGGAAATCAAAAATCACTTGCTTGGAAACCCGAGATTGTAAATATTCAAATGATAATTTTGTTTCTTCGATTATATCTCTTTTTTCTAAGATAGGTTCGCTACCAATTTTTGAAAATCTTTCCGTAATAGTTTGTAATCTATTAATATCTTTTTGGATTTCATCTATTGTAGATTCATCAACATTTTCCAACTTCAATAACTCCAACCAACCAATTAATGAGGATAAAGGCGTACCTATTTGATGAGCCGTTTCTTTAGCCATTCCTGCCCAAAGTTTGTTTTGGGTTGCCATCTTTGTTGCTCGATAAAAATTATACACCACGCCGCCAAACAAAAAGGCCACTAATAATAAGGCAATTGGATAATATTTTAGTTTGTTTAAAATTGGAGAATCACCATAATACACCAAATGATAATCGTTTTTTGCAAATTGAACTTTTATTGGTGCATTTTGACTTTTTATTTTATTTAAAAACACTTTTACTTTAACAGAATCGGTTTCAATTTCACCTAAATTCAAATTACTTAAAATTTTACCTTCTTTATCAGTAAGAATTAATGGAATGTTTTTGTTGTTTTCAATAATAAACGTTGGTAATTGAATATCGGCATTAACATCGGCATTTCTTAAATTCTTTAAAGCAGTAGCCCAAAGTTCCATTTTATTGCGTTCTTCTTCTTTAAACGTTTGAAAAAAAACATAGGTGTTCCATAAAATTAAGGAAGCAATTAAAAACGATGAAATAATAATAATCCAACGTGTAAGATTTCTTTTTTCAGTAAACTGAATAAAAAGTATTTTGAGTAAAAATAGGGAATTTTTAGAATTAAGAACAAGGTAAAAAGTAAAAAATTAAAAGGAAATTCTAGTATATTTGTAAAAAATACAACTTATGTTAAGTATTAATCCAAAAGAAATATCGCCTTTAAAACTGCAAAGTTATTTACAAACTGCTGTGTCGCCAAGACCAATAGCGTTTGCAAGTACTATGGACGATGATGGAAATCCAAATTTATCTCCATTTAGTTTTTTTAATGTGTTTAGTAGCAATCCGCCAATTTTAATTTTTTCACCAGCCAGACGGGTTCGAAACAATACTATAAAACATACTTTGATAAACGCTCAAGACACACGTGAAGTTGTAATTAATATTGTAAATTACGATATGGTACAACAAATGAGTTTATCTAGTACCGAATATCCAGATGGTGTAAACGAATTTGAAAAAGCAGGGTTTACTATGTTACCATCAGATAGTGTTGCGCCATTTAGAGTGGCAGAAAGTCCAGTGCAGTTTGAATGTAAAGTAAATGACATTATTGCATTAGGAACTGAAGGTGGTGCAGGAAATTTAGTGATTTGTGAGGTAGTAAAAATTCATATTCACGAAAGTATTTTAGATGAAAACCAAATGATTGATCAGCATAAAGTTGATGTGGTTTCTCGTTTAGGAGGTAATTGGTATAGTCGAGCTAACGCAGGATTATTTGAGGTGGAAAAGCCATTAACTACGTTAGGAATTGGTGTAGATATGATTCCAGATTTCATCAAAGAAAGTGGCTATTTTAACGGAAATGATTTAGGAAAATTAGGAAATATAGAAGAAATTCCAAATGAAGAAGAAATTACTATATTTGTAAAAGAAAATTTTGAAGTAAAAGCCGTTTTAAGTTCAGACGATTTTGATACAAAATTTAAAAAAGCAAAAGAATATTTAGACAATAATCAGGTTTTAAACGCTTGGAAATTGTTATTAGCACAAAAATAAATTATTAGAGTTA
>JBFYPW010000067.1:0-11291 GCA_041303115.1 Flavobacterium sp. | reverse complement strand
GGGTGAAGTGGCATCCTTTTTTTAAAAAATAACACCAAAAAAGATATAACGGAACACACGACCTGAAAGGGAACGCACAAAATAAAATAAAAGGTGTAATTTGTATTGAGAAAATTTATTGTTTCTAAATTTTGAGCAGAGAAATTTTAATGTCTATGATTAAATTATTTTAAATTGTAATAAAATTTAATAACTTTCAAAATTAAACTGTAATTATAAAGTACAAAAAAAAAGTCCCATATGGAACTTTTTAAATTATATTCTTTTTAATTGTTGTTTCATCATTACGATTTGATCTTTCAACATATTGTGTTTGTCTAATTTTTTAGCTTCACTTAGCCATTTCTCTGCTTCAATTTTTCTTCTTTTTGAAGCTGCAATTCCTGCTAATTGTAGTTTGGCTAAAGCTAAGTCTTGATCCATACTTAAACCTAATTCAATTGCTTTTCTAAAGTATTTTTCTGCCTGATTTAAGTTAGTTTGCGAAACCATTAATCCATTTAAGTAGTTATAGTATCCTTGTTGTTTTTTTACTAGAGCTGTCTCTGGATTGCTAATTTTATCTAAATATTTTTTTGCACCGTCGAAATTTTGTTTTCTTAGCTGTAAAAATGATAAAATAATTAATTCATTTTTAAAATAAAACAAGATAAAAAGAGTTGATAATAGAATTAAAAATATTCCATTTCCGATATTACCACCAATAATGAATAAGTAAATTGCAAATGAAATTAATCCTGCTGCTGTAATTAGTTTTATGTTTTTATTGAACATGATATTTAGTTTAGTTTGCAAAGGTAGTAAAATCTATTAAAAATAATTTTAAAAAAGTATTTGTATTTGAAAAAAGTCTTTGTATATTTGCACTCGGTTTAAAGAAAGCCATATTATTAAAGAATTTTATAGAATTTAAAAATACTAACAATGAGTAAGAGAACATTTCAACCATCAAAGAGAAAAAGAAGAAATAAGCACGGTTTCATGGACAGAATGTCATCTCCTAACGGAAGAAAGGTGCTTGCTCGTAGAAGAGCTAAAGGAAGACATAAATTAACTGTATCTTGCGAACCAAGACATAAGAAATAATGGTATTAGTTAATCGAAATATCAGGGTGTTACTATTTTAATAGTAGCACCTTTTTTTTATATTTGCATTAAATTTCAATCTACAATAACACAACAACATGCCAAAAGACAAATCAATAAAATCGGTATTAATTATTGGTTCAGGACCAATAGTAATTGGACAAGCCTGTGAATTTGATTATGCTGGTTCTCAATCCGCTCGATCATTAAGGGAGGAGGGAATCGAAGTAATTCTTATTAACTCAAATCCTGCAACTATCATGACAGATCCAACTATGGCTGATCATGTATATTTAAAGCCATTGACTACTAAATCTATAATTGAAATTTTAAAAGCACATCCACAAATTGATGCTGTTTTACCAACCATGGGTGGTCAAACTGCTTTGAATTTATGTATTGAAGCCGACGAAAAAGGAATTTGGAAAGATTTTGATGTGCGATTGATAGGAGTAGATATAAACGCAATTAATATAACCGAAGATAGAGAGCAATTTAAGAATTTATTAAATAAAATTGGAATTCCTCAAGCACCAGCTAAAACAGCAAATTCTTTCTTAAAGGGAAAAGAAATTGAACAGGAATTTGGTTTTCCATTGGTAATTAGACCTTCATTTACTTTAGGAGGTACTGGTGCTGCAATTATTTATAAAAAAGAAGATTTTGATGCCGCTTTAACTTACGGATTAGAAGCATCACCCATACATGAAGTTTTAATTGATAAAGCTTTAATGGGGTGGAAAGAATATGAATTAGAATTATTACGTGATAGTAATGATAATGTAGTGATTATTTGTACGATTGAAAATATGGATCCTATGGGGATTCATACTGGAGATTCAATTACTGTTGCTCCAGCAATGACATTATCAGACACAACGTTCCAGAAAATGCGTGATATGGCCATTTTGATGATGCGTTCAATTGGTAATTTTGCTGGTGGATGTAATGTGCAATTTGCTGTTTCACCTGATGAAAAAGAAGATATTGTAGCGATTGAAATCAATCCTCGTGTTTCTCGTTCTTCTGCATTGGCATCAAAAGCTACTGGATATCCTATTGCGAAAATCGCATCGAAATTAGCTTTAGGTTATAATTTAGATGAATTGCAAAATCAAATTACAAAATCTACTTCTGCTTTATTTGAGCCTACTTTAGATTATGTGATTGTAAAAATACCTCGTTGGAATTTTGATAAGTTTGAAGGATCTGACAGAACGTTAGGTTTACAAATGAAATCGGTTGGAGAAGTAATGGGGATTGGACGTTCATTTCAAGAAGCGCTTCATAAAGCAACTCAATCACTTGAAATTAAGCGAAATGGCTTAGGGGCTGACGGAAAAGGGTATACCAATTACGAACAAGTTATTGAAAAACTTACCTATGCAAGTTGGGACAGAGTTTTTGTGATTTATGATGCTATTGCGATGGGAATTCCATTGAGTAGAATTCATGAAATCACTAAAATAGATATGTGGTTTTTGAAACAATATGAAGAATTATTTCATTTAGAAAAAGAAATTTCAAAATATAAAGTAGCTACTTTACCTAAAGAATTATTATTAGAAGCCAAGCAAAAAGGATATGGTGACAGACAGATTGCTCATATGATGAGATGTTTGGAGAGTCAAGTTCATAAATTGCGTAGCGAAATGAATATTCAACGTGTTTATAAATTAGTGGATACTTGTGCCGCAGAATTTAAAGCACAAACACCTTATTATTATTCTACTTTTGAGGCCGAAATTGAAAAAGCAGATGGTACGAGATACGTTCATAATGAAAGTATTGTAACAGATAAGAAAAAAGTAGTTGTGTTAGGTTCTGGACCAAATAGAATTGGACAAGGAATTGAGTTTGATTATTCTTGTGTGCACGGCGTATTGGCTTCTAAAGAATGTGGTTACGAAACGATTATGATTAACTGTAATCCTGAAACCGTTTCTACAGATTTTGATACGGCTGATAAATTGTATTTCGAACCTGTTTTTTGGGAACATATATACGATATTATTCAGCACGAAAAACCAGAAGGTGTGATTGTGCAATTAGGTGGACAAACTGCTTTAAAATTAGCTGAAAAATTATCGAAATACGGAATTAAAATTTTAGGAACTTCATTTGATGCTTTAGATTTAGCCGAAGATAGAGGAAGGTTCTCTGATTTATTGACGGAATTAAAAATACCATTTCCACAATTTGGAATAGCTGAGAGTGCTGAAGAAGCTTCGCAATTAGCAGATACATTAGATTTTCCTTTATTAGTTCGTCCTTCCTATGTATTAGGTGGACAAGGAATGAAAATTGTAATCAATAAACAAGAATTGGAAGAACACGTAATTGATTTGTTAAAATCGATACCAGGAAATAAACTTTTATTGGACCATTATTTAGATGGAGCAATTGAAGCTGAAGCTGATGCTATTTGTGATGCAGATGGCAACGTATATATAATTGGAATAATGGAGCATATCGAGCCATGTGGTGTTCATTCTGGTGATAGTAATGCCACTTTACCTCCTTTTAACTTGGGTGAGTTTGTAATGCAACAAATAAAAGATCATACTCAGAAAATTGCGGTAGCTTTAAAAACCGTTGGATTGATCAACATTCAATTTGCGATAAAAGACGATATTGTTTATATTATTGAAGCCAATCCTAGAGCTTCTCGTACCGTGCCTTTTATTGCAAAAGCGTATGGAGAACCCTATGTAAATTATGCTACTAAAGTAATGTTAGGAGAAAATAAAGTAACTGATTTTACTTTCAATCCGCAATTAAAAGGATACGCAATAAAACAACCGGTTTTCTCTTTTAGTAAATTTCCAAACGTTAACAAAGCCTTAGGACCAGAAATGAAATCAACAGGTGAAAGCATTTTGTTTATTGATGATTTAAAAGATGATCAATTTTATGATTTATACGCAAGAAGAAAAATGTACTTAACGAAATAAATAAAAAAATCCCAATTGAAAAATTGGGATTTTTAGTTTTTACTAATTTCTAACTGGAATATTCTCTAAAATTTCCAATACAAATTTCCAATATTTTTGAGCGGATGCAATATTTGCTCTTTCATCTGGACTGTGTGCGCCTTTTATTGTTGGTCCAAAAGAAATCATATCCATTTCTGGGTAATTGGTTCCTAATATCCCACATTCTAAACCTGCGTGACAAGCTACAACATGTGGTTTGGTTCCGTTTTGTTTTTCGTAAATAGAAGTTAAAATATCTAATATTTCTGAGTTGGCGTTTGGCGTCCAACCTGGATATGAACCACCATAAGTGACTTCACAACCCATTAACTCAAAAGCGGAACGTAAAGCGTTTGCTAAATCAAATTTTGAGGTTTCTACCGAAGAACGCGTTAAACATTGTACGGTTAATTTTCCCTTAGCAACTGTAATTTTTGCGATATTATTTGAAGTTTCAACTAAATTATCAAAATCTGCACTCATTCTATACACACCATTATGAGCTGCATAAATAGATCGAACCATATAAAACTGTGCCATAGGTGGCATAACTTTAGTAGGTGTGGTTGCTGATTTTTCAATTACAATTTCTAAATTGGGTTCTGTAGTTTTAAACTCAGCTTTTATTTCATTTATGATTTCTTGCATATCAAATGTAAATGCTTCGTCGTAAATGGGAGCAATGGCTACTTCTGCAATGCTTTCTCTTGGAATGGCATTACGTAAACTTCCACCATTTATAGTTGAAATTTGTAAGCCAAAATCTTCAAAACCATTAAATAACAAACGGTTCATAATTTTGTTTGCATTACCTAAACCTTTGTCGATATCCATACCTGAATGTCCGCCATTTAAACCTTTTACGGTAATAGTATAGCCAACTGCATCGGCTGGAGTATCTTCTTCGTCGTATTCAGCTACTGCAGTAACGTCTACACCGCCTGCACAACCAATATCAATTTCATCATCTTCCTCAGTATCTAAATTTAAAAGGATTTCACCTTCTAATAAGCCACCTTTTAATCCCATTGCACCAGTCATACCGGTTTCTTCATCTATTGTAAATAAAGCTTCAATGGCAGGATGTGGAATTGTTGTACTTTCTAAAATAGCCATAATTGTAGCAACACCTAAACCATTGTCGGCACCTAAAGTAGTTCCTTTGGCACGAACCCAGTCACCATCAACATACATTTCAATACCCTGTGTGTCGAAATCGAAATCCGTATCATTGTTTTTTTGATGCACCATATCTAAATGCGATTGCATTACAATGGTTTTACGATTTTCCATTCCAGCAGTTGCAGGTTTTTTTATAATTACGTTTCCTACATCGTCTTTTATGGTATTTAATCCTAATTCTTGACCAAATTTCATCATAAATGCAATGACACGTTCTTCTTTTTTAGATGGACGTGGTACGGCATTTAAATCGGCAAATTTGTTCCAAAGTACTTTTGGTTCTAAATTTCTTACTTCTTGACTCATTTATCAATTATTTTTTTATATTATCTAATCAGATTTTTTGAAATACAAAGTTACAAAGTTTAATTTCTTAATAAATGAAATTGTAGTTATATTTACAATTTAAATTCATTTTGTGAAGAAATTATATTTATTAATTATTCAAATTATTCTGATTAAAGTACTTTCGCTTTTTCCAGACTTTGTAGAGCGTTTTTACAGTAATGGTTTGTATTTGTATATTTCTAAAATTTGTCGATTGCTTTTAGGTTGGATTCCTTTTTCTGTAGGTGATATTGCCTATGTTGTTTTAATATTACTTATTTTCAGATGGTTATTTAACAATAGAATTAGATTTTTTAAAAATTGGAAATCAAACGGTTTAACTATTTTGAATTTTATTTCGATTTTGTATTTCTTATTTCATTTTTTGTGGGGATTGAATTATTATCGAATTCCATTGCATGAAAAAATAGGTATCGAAAAAGAGTATACTAAACAACAATTGCAAAATTTGACGTTAAAATTAATAGCCAAAACAAATCAGTTACAACTTAAAATAGAAAAAGAACAGTATAAAAAAGTAATATTTAATTATTCGGAGCAACAGATGTATGGAATGGCACCAAACGGATATTATAATTTACCTAAACCGTTGTCGCAAATTCAATATCAAAATAAAAGCATTAAATCTTCAATCTTTAGTTTGCCTTTGAGTTATATGGGATTTGGAGGGTATCTCAATCCGTTTACCAATGAAGCACAAGTGAATTTTTTAAAACCTAAATATACTTCGCCATTAACTATTTGTCATGAAATGGCGCATCAAACTGGAATAGCATCTGAAAGTGATTGCAATTTTATCGGATTTATCGCAGCTTCGCAAAATAAAGATGTGTATTTTCAATATTCGGCGTATGCTTTCGCATTAAATTATTGTTTGTATAATTTAGAGCTTATTGAAGAAGGAAGTAGTAAAACATATAAAGTATTTATTAATGAAGGTGTTTTAGAAAACTTTAAAGAAAATAAAACCTTTTGGAAACACTACCATTCGTGGATTGATACTTTTTTTGAATACATTTACGACACATTTTTAAAGATGAATCAACAAAAAGATGGAATGGAAAGCTATAGTAAATTTGTTGGATTATTAATTAATTACGATTTAAAATACCAGATTATTCATGCAAATTAACCCATCAATTAACGGTTGGATTGAAAAGTTTATTCAACAACATGCACTTAATATCGTTACATACGATACCAATGAATCGTTCTTTAAGGCTTGTCAAAAAAGCGGTTTAATTTATGGTTATGTAGTAAACTACCATCTGGATAATAATTTAGATGATACTAAATGGGATAATGAAGAAAAAATGAAAGTTGGTTTTTTAGCTACTTTATTTGCTTTATATAAAACAAAAAAAGAGACTGATATTCAATTATTTATTGAAGATTTATTTCGATTTTATACTATAATATCAAAAGGAAATTTTAGTTTTTTAAATATGGTTTTGCCGCATGCCAATTCCTATCAAAAATTAGAGAGTTTTATCAATGAGCGTTTACAAACAAATGACAATATAGTTACTAAAAATTTCACACATATGGTAACCAATTCCATGTTGTATATTGATGTTTTGGCTTTTGAATATTATCTAAATCAAAACACAATTAATCTTGATTTTTTTAAGAATTTAGAACGCAAATGTTTGACATTAATTATGTTTTCATTAAATGTAAAAAAACAAAAATCGGAGTATGATATTATGTTATTAAAAATGTTTGAAAATTCGTTAAGATATTCCATAGTTTCTAAAGTAAAAAGTAATGAAATTATAGATGTAGTTTTTGAAGGAAATAGGTCTGCATTAGAAGGTATGTATTTGTATGAAATTGCTCACATGACATTGATAAGTGATGGTGTTGTTAATGATAACGAGCAAGTTTTTCTTTCAGAATTTGCTTTAAAATTAGGTTTAAATAAAATAAATCAAAATACTGGTTATGAATTAGTTGAATTTATAAATAAAAATAAAAATAATTTACCTTTTTATAATTTAAATCATCCAGTAAAGCAATTTTATACGAATACTCAAGACAATATTGCAAAATTAGTAAGTAGGAATAAAACACGGTTACTTAAAGAGCTTTCAGAAAGTAAAGAATTAGTAAAATTATTAGGAAAATCAACTCAAAATGAATTGAGTTTTGAGGAAAAAAAGAAAGTAAAAAAGCAGTTATTAGACATATGCAAAAGCATTCCGTCGCTCACTATTTTTTTACTTCCTGGTGGTGGATTGTTATTACCAATATTGATAAAATTTATTCCACAATTATTGCCTTCAGCTTTTAACGAAAATTTAAACGATTAATAATTAGAAATCCATGAAAAATAGGTGTTTTTTATTTCTTCATGTGAGGCATAAATATATTTTAAATATGCATTTGCCACTGGGCTGAATTTTTTTCCTTTTAACCAAATTAATCGCCAACTAGAAACTATCGGTAGTTTTTTTACAGGAATTATTTTAAGATCACCTTTATCTAATTCATTTTTCAATCCTATTAGAGGCATTATCGAAAGTCCTAATCCTGCAATTACAGATTGTTTTACTGCTTCATTTGAAGTTAATTGGAGTTTCATATTTGGTTTAATTCCGTTTTGATCTAAATAATTTTCCATTGTAATTCTTGTTGCAGATCCAGCTTCCCTATAAATAAGCGGGAATTTTGCAGCATATTCAGCTAAATCATTTTTAGGATTAATATCTACATATTTATTACCTATTAAAAACAATTTGTTTTCTAAAATAATTTTTGATTCAACTTCTATATCTTTTGGAAGTATTGAAACTAAAGCAAAATCAATTTCATTATTTTTTAACGATTTTAATGTTTTTGTTTTGTTAGTCACATCCATTTCTAACTCTACTTCTTTATTATTTTTAATAAAATCACTTAAAAAATAAGGGATTACATATTTTCCTGTTGAAACTACGGATATTTTTAATCTTCCAGATAATTGTCCTTTATAAGCTTGCGTTTTATAGTTTATTGCATATACTTCATTTAGTATAGTTTCTGCTGCTTCTGCAATTTCTTTACCAAAATCTGTAATATAAATTTGTCTACCCACAATTTCTGTTAATGGAATATCAAACTGATTTTGGAAATTTTTCAATTGAATTGAAACCGCAGGTTGAGATAAAAACAATTCTTCTGCTGCTTTAGTAATACTTAATGTTTCGGTTATTTTATAAAAAACCTGAAGTTGGTGTAAGGTATAGTTCATAAAAATATATTATGTTTTACATTACAAATATAAATAAAATTTTATAAATAAAAAGTTTCAATTTTGCAGCGCAATATAATTTAATACAAAATATAATGGAAAAAGAACAAGACTTTAAATTTATTGATGGTGTTTTTACTTTCGATGATGCTGATAAACTTTTAATCGCTTTGCTTAATTATAAAATAGATTATCATAATAGAGAAGATTTTAGTAATCATATCAGATTTAATCAAGAAATGGCACATTCAAAAGTTCGTATACAAGAATTAATAGCAACTAAAGATGACATTAAACAAGTTATTGCAAGTGCAAAACAGAATAATAAAAGATTGATAATTAACAGTACACTAACTATTCGTTTAGAAGAATAATATGTTTGCAGGTCGAAAAGTGCTAATTGCAACAAAACATAAAAAAGAGCTTGTTTTATCTTCTATTCTCGAGAAAGAACTTGAGGTTACTTGTTTTGTGTCTGAACAATTTGACACGGATACTTTAGGAACATTTTCTGGTGAAATTGAACGTAAACACGATGCCTTAACCACACTAAGAAATAAATGTATCCATGCTGCTAATGCCTCAAAATCTGATTTAGTAATTGCTAGCGAAGGCTCTTTTGGAGCACATCCATCTATTTTTTTTGCACATGCAAATCAAGAATTAGTAATGCTAAAAGATTTTAAAAATGATCTTGAAATTATAGCAAAAGAAATTAGTTTGGAAACCAATTTTAATGGTGAAAAAATTTCTAATGAAACAGATTTGCTGACTTTTGCTGAAAAAGTAAATTTTCCGTCTCATGCACTAATTTTAAAATCAGATGAAGTAAATTTTTCAACTATTTTCAAAGGTATACAATCTGAAAACGAGTTGCTAGAAAAATTTTATGAATTAAATAATAAGAATGGTTTTGTATATGTAGAAACGGATATGAGAGCCATGTTCAATCCTACTCGAATGAAAGTAATTGAAAAAGCAACATGGCAGTTAATTGAAAAAATAAAATCACTTTGTCCAACATGTCAAACACCAGGTTTTGATATTGTAGATGCTGTTTCAGGATTGCCGTGTGAGCTTTGTAAAAATCCTACACGCTCCACTTTATATTATTTGTACCAATGTAAAAAATGCAATCATAGTAGTAAAAAAATGTTTCCGAGAGGTATTACTTATGAAGAGCCAACCTATTGTGACACGTGTAACCCATAATTTATGATCCAAATATCAAAAGATTTAGATTTAGCGAAAAATCTGCTAGAAAATGATGAAGTAGTTGCTATTCCAACAGAAACGGTTTATGGTTTGGCAGGTAATATATTTAGTGAAAAGGCAATAAAAAAAATATTTGAAACCAAAAAAAGACCATTTTTTAATCCGTTAATCGTTCATGTTCATTCCTTAGCTTGTTTAGAAACGATATGTTCGGAAATTCCTTTAAAAGCAAAATTATTAGCTAATAATTTTTGGCCAGGTTCGCTAACGCTAATATTAAAAAAGCAAAATTCTATTTCAGATTTGGTTACTGGCGGAAAAGATACAGTTGCAGTCAGAATCCCTAATCATTTTTTAACTTTAGAATTGTTGTCTAAGTTAGATTTTCCATTAGCAGCTCCAAGTGCAAATCCTTTCGGTTCTATTAGTCCGACTTCTGCAGAACATGTAGCAAATTATTTTTCAAATACACTTCCATTGGTTTTAGATGGTGGTAATTGTGAGAATGGTATAGAGTCCACAATAATCGGATTTGAGAATGAAGAGCCAATTTTGTATAGACTAGGAGCTATATCAAGAGAAGAAATTGAAAGCGTTATTGGTCCAGTTTTACTTAAAAATAATAACGAGAATGCTCCAGAGGCACCTGGAATGCTTACCAGGCATTATGCGCCCTTAACAAAAACTATATTAGTTAATGATGTAAAAAAAGAGATTGAAAAATATCCAACAAAAAAGATTGGATTGCTTTTATTTAATAATGTTACGATTGACAAAGAAGATGTTGTTATTGAGATTCTATCAAAGAAATGGAGTCTGAAGGAAGCTACTGCTAATTTATACGCGGCAATGCATCGTTTAGATACTCAAAATTTAGACCTAATTATTGCCCAAAAGTTTCCAGAAATCGATTTGGGAAACTCAATTAATGATCGTTTAGAACGAGCTACTAAAAACAAATAAAATGAATTTAGATTTACTATTCGAAAACCTTACGAACCCAGCGTTACTTTTTTTTATTTTAGGAATTGTAGCTGTAAAATTAAAAAGTGATTTAGAAATACCGCCTAATTCTTCTAAGTTCATATCACTATATCTATTGTTCTCTATAGGATTTAAAGGCGGCCAAGAATTAGCTCATAGTGAATTTACATTGGAAATTGTTTGGTCTGTTTTGTTCGGTGTAGTTATCGCATTGATTATTCCGATATATTCCTACTTTATTTTGAGAAGAAAATTTAATGTTTTTGATG